>JANXCF010000007.1 GCA_025059995.1 Leptospiraceae bacterium | reverse complement strand
AGTAAAAGACAGAGCTACGGCAATGGCATCATAAACATCATCCGTGAAGCTTGGGTCCTCAATGCCATAAAGTTTTTTCAGGGTGCGAATGACGTCTTCTTTTTTGGCTCTTCCGTTGTTGGTGATGGATTTTTTGATTTGGGTCGGTGGGATTTCTTTAAGTGGGATTTCGTATTTTCCCACAACGGATAAAATCACTCCTCGTGCCTGGAGAACATCAGCCATGTTTTTGGCTGTTTTCGAAGAAAAATAAAGTTTTTCCACGTAAACCCACTGGATGGGGTATCGATGAAGCACAAATTCAAAGTCCCGGGAAATGATAAACAACCTACGCTGGAAAGAGAACTCTGGAGCAGTTGTAATCAATCCTGCTTCTAAAAGACGACGATCCTTGGTTTCTATGATACCCCAGCCTGTTCGTTCTAAGCCCGGATCCACGCCCAAAATCTTCATCTTGCTAAAACCTCTTCGATTTCTTTCGTGAAGAGCATATTATGATAAACAGCTTGAACGTCATCGTGATTTTCCAGTACATCAAGAAGTTTTAGGATCTTATCGGCTTTTTCTGCATCCACTTGGATTTCCGTGCCTTCTATGGGCAGATAACGAATCCCTGATTCAATGACTGGGATGCCATGAGAGTTGAATGCCTCCATGAGGTTGCTGAATTCTTTTGGATCCACCAGAACCTCGTAATTTTCGTCTTCAATGCGCACATCATCGGCTCCATTTTCGAGAGCGATTTCTAAGAGTTTGTTTTCTTCAATCGCAGTTTTTGAAATCAAGATTTGTCCTTTTTTTTCGAAGAACTTCAACACAGAGTTCGGGGTGGCAAAGCTGGCATTGGCTTTACTCAGGATGCTTTTGATTTCGGGGGTTGTGCGGGTTCTCTTATCGGTCATGGCTTCAATCAAAATCCCAACTCCACCGGGACCGTAGGCTTCGTAAAGAACCTCTTCGTAGTTTTGTTCGCTGGTCTCCCCAATCCCCTTCTTGATGGCTTTTTCGATGTTATCCGATGGCATGTTGGCGGCTCTTGCCTTGGAAATCGCAATGCGAAGTCGAGGATTTCCCGATGGATCTGCTCCTCCTAAACGAGCTGCCACCATGATTTCCCGAGATAGTTTTGCAAACAACCGACCCTTTCGCTTATCAACGGACTCTTTTCGATGGCGGATATTTGCCCATTTGGAATGCCCGGCCATAATCGACGTAAAAAAAATTTACCTAAAAAAATCAAATCGAATTTACTCTAAAATCCAAATCTTTCATTCGAATTCAATTTTCTTGCAGTTTTTTATAAAATCGTTTTATTTATTTAATCACATGTGAAACTGAATCTCAAATTCATTTTCATCAAGAAATTTGAAAACTTAATTTTTTTCCATTGACAATGATGTTTTTCAATTTAGTTTTCGAACCACAACTTAAACTTATCGATGGAGGTTAGGATGGATTTCGAAAAAATATCCCGTAAGCATTTTATCAAAACCGTTGGAGCAATTGGTTTAGGAACCCTCTTGACAACAGAGCTCTTTTCTCAAGCAAAGTGTGATGATGTATCCGGCTTAAAGCCTGAGGAAATCAAGCAAAGAAAGGATCTCAAATACACTGACAAATCCCCAGACCCAAAGAAACTCTGTAGCAATTGTGCGCTCTGGGTTCCACCAAAAACCAAGGGAGCTTGCGGTGGATGTAATCTCATCAAAGGTCCCATTCATCCGAATGGATGGTGCACTTCTTGGGTTCCCAAAGGATAAATTCTTCGGTGGTGCTTCGTGCACCACTACTTCATGTTTTTGATGCTTCTTTAGCGAGGATTTTTAGGTATTCTTTTAGAAACTCGTCGATTTCGCCGTCCATCAC
Organism: Leptospiraceae bacterium; assembly: GCA_025059995.1. Lineage (NCBI taxonomy): Bacteria > Pseudomonadati > Spirochaetota > Leptospiria > Leptospirales > Leptospiraceae > Leptospiraceae bacterium. Next base: position 100,127 of record JANXCF010000007.1, on the reverse strand, counting down.
ACTTTCCACATCCGAGGTTTCATAATCCGTCCGTAGATCCTTTACCAGCTTGTAAGGGAAAAATACGTAGCTTCGGATTTGATTCCCCCAAGAAACGTCATTCTTTTCGCCGGCTTTGGATTCGATTTCTTCTTTCTTTTTTTGTTTCTCGAGTTCGTAGAGTTTTGAGCGAAGGAGCTTCATTGCCATTTCCTTGTTTCGATGCTGGGAGCGTTCATTTTGGCATTGAACCACGATCCCCGTGGGAATATGCACGATACGAACAGCGGATTCGGTTTTATTCACGTGTTGTCCTCCGGCACCACTTGAACGATACGTATCAATCCGAAGGTCCTTTTCGTTGATTTCAACTTGCACGCTATCGTCAATCTCGGGGGCAACGTGAACAGCCGCAAATGACGTATGCCTCTTGTTGTTGGCATTGAAAGGAGATTGTCGGACCAGACGATGGACCCCATTTTCGCACTTTAGGTAGCCAAAAGCATTTTCTCCCTTGACCAAAAACGTGACGGATTTGATGCCGGCTTCTTCCCCGGGTTGATAATCCATGATTTCTATCTCATAGCCATGTTTGGAGCTCCAGCGTTGATACATGCGAAACAGCATTTCTGCCCAGTCTTGGCTCTCGGTTCCCCCTGCTCCCGGCACAATGGTGACAATGGCATTGCGGTGGTCATCCTCCCCCATGAGTCCTAACGAAATGAGTTTTTGTTCAATGGTGCTTTGGAGCTGTTGGAGTTCTTCCAGGAGGAGTTTTTGGTTTTCTTCGCTGGCTTCTTCCTTGACGAGTTCAATCAAGGTTGGGAAGTCTTCGATGGATTGGCGGATTTTGAGCCAGGGTTCCAGCTGTTTTTCTATGGCAGTTTTTTGTTGGCTTATGCGTCTGGCATTTTCGGGATCATCCCAGAACCCCTCTTGTTGCATGAGGTGTTCTAAGTCTTGAAGTTGGGCAAGTTTGGAGTCGAATTCGTGACTCTTCCAGATGTCCTCGAGTTGTGTGCGAAGAGCTTGATAAGTTTTTTCAATCTCCAACCAATGTTTGGTTTCGTTCATATAGAAAGATACAAATTTTTTGAATTTTCTTTAAGAGCGAATCGATTTCTGACTACTGGGGTTTGACCTCGCACAAAACCTTTCGTTGTTGGAGCTCACAGGACTCTAAGACCTGATTTTCGTTCACACGAAGGACTCCTTTGCCAGAAACACCATCCCCCAAGAATTCTCCCTCATATACTGAACCATCAGCGAAGGTATGCGTTCCCTTTCCTTCCCGTAGTCCTTGTTTGAAGTTCCCCTTAAAAACCTCTCCGTTCTGGAATCGATACACGCCTTCTCCCTCTCGAAGGTCGTCTTTGTAGGTTCCCTCGAAGACATCTCCGTTGGTGTAGGTCATTTTGCCTTTGCCATTACGAAGACCATTTTTGAACTCCCCTTCGTAAACGTCCCCCGTGTCGTAGACGTATTTGCCATAACCGTCCACGCAATTTCCTTCTACGCAACCCCTCTTGGCTTCTGCAGTTTTCTCGTTGGCTTTATCGGTGGTTTCTTGAGTCGTTGAAACCTCTTTTTGAGGAGAAGCACAAAACCCAAATAGCAAAACCAACACAAACAAAAATCTTCTCATAACCATGAATATGCATTATATTCTAAACAAGTCAATTGCTTTTTGCGAATTCGCGAAAATGAAACCCAATTCATAGCATTTTTATTGCAATTAATAATATTAAATAAAAAACGCTAAAAAAAATTCATTTCTATGTGAAAAATTAGTTGACTAAAATGTAATAATTGTTTTAATATGAATTAACTCCGAAACTAAAATAAGGAGGACCTATGAAGAAAATCACAAAAACCCTTTTTGTTTTGGTGGTTGCCATAGGTTTGGTGGGTGCTAACTGCCAGCAAAAGAAGAAAGACGACAGAACCCCATTGCTGCTTCTTGGATTCACAGTAACTGAACAGCAAAGGATTGAGCAAGAAAGACGAAGTGGGAATTGCGCATTTGTGGCAAAACAATCATCTGGAGGAAATACTTATTATGTGGCTAATTTAAGCCCTTTACCAAAAGGTGCATGTAATGTTACTGGAGCACTTCCTCTACTAGGAACAACCCCAGAAGAAGTAAAAAATAAGATTATACAATTTTATCAATCTTTAATCAATCTCATTAACGCTGAATTTACAAGTGAATGCCCACAAACAAAAGGAAAAATAGAGCAAATAAAAACTCAAGTTGAAACTTTTCCTCTAGATTTTTTTCAAATTTATGTCATTGACCCCAATAAAATAAAATTCTACCCCATTCAAAATCTCATAGAAGAGGGCAAGAACTTTATCATTAATATTGATCCCAACGATGAAATTGCCAACGAAGAAGATTTGAAAACTTTACAAATAGCCTCAGTCGCTGAGTATGAGAGATACAATATACTATCTGGTATTAAAGGCTTTGCACAATCTCCCCCTCCTCCAGAACAATCTTGTGTGAATAAAATGGAGCAAGTGTTTAACAATTCAAATATATCACCACTTAACAACTCCTATAAGAAAAACTCAAAAGTTATTTCTGCTATCTGCTACTATGGTCAAAATCTTCCCAGCCAATTTGCAAACCAAAAATGCACCTCCCTCAATGAAGAATTCTAGTTTTCACACCGCAGCTCTGCGGTGTTTTGTTTTTTTCTTTTTTTACGTTACATCAAAAGCTAAAAAACTCAACTTCTAAAAAAAGCAAAACAGCCAATCTGTTCAACTTGCTCAAACTGATCTGTACAAGGGGATTTAACCTCAAAGTTCATTTTTTCTCAGCTCTCATTCTAACAGGGTTCCGATACGATACCAGCGAACCTCCATTCTTGGAATGCGGTAAAATATCGTTCGATAGAGGTAGCCGAAAATTCCCTCTCCGTATTGGTGCACATCGTAAAAGCTGCAGTATTTTTTTTGTTCCTCGGGGGGAAAGTCCTTGATGGGAAATCCTCCCTTCCCTCCTAAATACTCAAAATAAGCAAAGCAGAGCTGATCCCTCCAGTTGATGCTAAAATAGATCACCAAAGGCTTTCCCAAAATCCGATCTCGAGTGATTGTGCCCACTTGCCAAAATCGTGAGTCTTGAGAGTCATCTCGATTATCTCCCATCAAAAAATAATGATTCTCGGGGATGAGGCAGCCTTCGGTCTCAATTTCCTCACACATGGAGTCAGGAAAAATCACCTCAGAGGTTTCAATAAAGTAGTGAATGCGTCCGTTGATGTTCTCTCGAAACAAAACTGGCAAAAAGCCAACTTTGATTCCTCTTTCATCGGGATATAATACCCGGATGCTATCGGAGTCACGAAGTATCTTTTCAGCTTCATCGTAGTTGATTTCTTCTATCTCAAAATGACGCCACTCGCCTTGATCCCTTTCTTTGTATTCCACAAAGGCGATCACGGGTATCCACTGTTTCCTTTCGAACTCTTGATTGCATTGATACAAGGTTTTGGTCGCTCGCTTAATGGGGAGCTCAGGATCACAAATCGAGACGTTGCGGATCCGAATGCGATCTCCGGGCATCCCAATGATCCGCTTGACGTAGTTTTTCGTGGGATCACGGGGTGGAACGAAAGTGGCAATATCACCTCTCTGGGGTTCGTCAATCCGAGCCAACTCAAAATACGTAAAAGGAAAATACAACGAAAACCGCATCTTATTGACAAACAAGTAATCTCCAATCTTCAACGTTGGGATCATGGAACCACTGGGGATGTTGTTGGCATCCAAAAACGAATGCTTAAAAGCGAACACCAACAAGATCAAAATCCCCAACGAAAACACGCTCTTGATGAAATCTTTGAAGTATCGTTCCATAAATTCCTTCTTTCTTTTTTCAGTAGTTGCTAAAAATTTGCAAAAAACCTGATTTTCAATTCAAAAAAGAATAAAATTCGATTTTGAAGTTCTTTCTACAAGATTTTATTATAACCATGATTTATTTGGATTACAATTCTACTCACCCACCATTGGAATTTCTTCGAAGCAATTTAGAAAGCTATTATTCGAATTGGGCAAATCCCAGTGGGATTTCTTTTTTTTCTCAAAAGAACTTCGCGGTGATTGAACAATCTCGAAGGCTACTTCGAGAACTCCTGCAACAGTACTATCACGTAGAAACATCCAGATTTTCTTTCGTTTTTGCTTCCACAGGAACCGAAGCAGTGCACCAGATGGTGGCTACTTTTTTTGATCCTCAAAAACCCTATGCCATCGTCTCACCCTACGAGCATGATTCTTTTTATGGTGCTTGCGAAATCCTGGGCTTGAAGACACTTCTTCTTCCCGCCTACCCAACTGGACGCATTGAGCCTAAGGATGTTTTTCAGGTCCTTGAGGAGCATAAAATTCCCCGGGAAAAAATTTCGTTCGTCGGTTGCATTGCTGTTTCAAACGAAACTGGGGTCATCCAACCCATCAAAGAATTGGCAGAAGTCTGTCATCAACTTTCCCTTCCCCTCATATCTGATACCATCCAAATAGGGGGAAAACGTCCCTGGGATTTTTCATTTCTTGGTGGCTTTACCATCAATGGACACAAAATTGGTGGAGGTTTAGGAGCTTCCGTTGTGGCTACCTTGAGAACCCCCAAAACTCTCTTCAAAGGAGGGCTTCAAGAAAATGAATACCGAGCCGGCACTGAGAATTTCTTTGCCATCAAAAACTTAGTCGATGCCTTTTCGTGGCAAATGCAGAACCAAGAAGCCTACAGAAAAAACGAAGCTTTCCAAAAACAAATCGAGGACTTCCTCATAAAAGAATGCAATGCCATAATTGTTGGTAAAGATTCCCTTCGCATTCCTACCACAACATATGCCATCTTCCCCGAACTTTCGATAGAAAACATGGATTTTCTTTTTTTGTCGTTGGATCAAGAAGGGATCGTCGTTTCCACCGGGAGTTCTTGTAAATCCCGGACAAGGCAACCTTCCACAACCCTATTACGCATGGGTTTTTCTGAGGAGTTAGCCCTCCAAGCTCTGAGGTTTTCCACAGGCATTTTTACCACCCAAGAAGAAATTGACGTTTTTATAGAAAAGTTTAAAAAAATTTATAAATTAGTTTTATAAAATTTTAATCTTCTCCAACAAAACGAAAGATGGTGTGTCCTATGCGAATCACATCATTGTGTTTTAACGGCATGGGACGAAGAACTTTCTTTCCGTTCAAGTAGGTTCCTGCCACACTCATCAAATCAAAAAGAATGAACTTATTTTCGATTTTTTTGATTTTGGCATGGATAGGAGAAACCGCCGGATCTCGAACTGGAATGTGAGCAGCTGTGCTACTTCCGATATAGACTTCTTCTAAGAATAAATCAAATTTCTTTTCTCGATCCATCCCGGGTTCTTTTTTCATGAGAGCTCCGTGAGAATAAGCCGGAGCTTCTTTGACCGCTGCTTGTAAAACCATGTAGGATTTTTCTTTGAGATTCAAAGTCATGGTTTCATAAGAGAACTTTTTTCTCTCTTTGGGATCATCCAAATAGGGAGCATACGAAGGCTCCAACCAAGCTTGAGCTAACAATGGAATGTCGGGTCTTTCCTCACTTTCTTGGTATTTTTTTTTGGGTTCATCTTTGTATCTTCGAAGGTCAATGAAAATGTCGTTTGTGATCTCGGGCTCAGGAAATTCCATTTTGGAGGTGTCTTTTTCTTCCATCTTCTTCCTCTTTCGATAATAGAAATAAAACCATGAAAGTATTACTACCAAAAAAGCCAAAACTCCATATAAAACCAATCGATACCACATCGGCAGTGGATATCGGTATTCGATTAAAGTTTCTTTTGGTTTTGTTTGATCCGTGTTGATCAAAATTTTGGTCGAGATTGCAGGTGCCAGAAAATACTCCCAAACAGGTAAACTCGACGTATATTCCAGCTTGATTTTTCGAAGGGACAAAAAGGCATTGCCATTTTCCGGAACTTCAGAAGAAAAAACTTCTCTGGGTGAGAAGTCTTTCACAAAAAAGGTTTCGCCACCTGTCTTGGAACTGATTTTCACCCAAATATCAGAATACTTTGCATGAGAGAAAATAAAATAAATAGGAATTCCAAACTTGGTTCCATGTATGATGAGCTCCTCAATGTCTTTGGGTTCTAAAATGCTGGTTTCCTCTTTCCCGTCCGTAAAAACGAAAATCCCACCCACACTTCTTTGGTTTTTGTTCACGTATTTTTGGGTATCCAACAACACTTTATAGATGGCATCGTAAAGTTTGGTTTGTTTCCCCGTTCGTTCGATTTTTTCTAGTTTTTCCAAGAGCCGTTTGTTGTTGGAAGTAAAGTTCTGAACGGATTTCGCCCCTCCCTGGATTTTATAAAGAGAAATCACGTGTTTGGGGTTATTTTCGATAAAATCTCGAACCGTTTCTTTGAGGGTTTCGAAATCTTTTCTTGACAGTGATTTTGTGGCATCCAACAAAACAGAAAATACTTTTTTTTCTTTGGTTTGTTGGTTATTTTCTTTGGTGTAGGTGTCTAAGACTTCGATTCTCTTGGGATGAAAAGTGCTCTCTTGCTGGGAATAAATTTCTTGAATCCAAATTTGCTCTTTTTGTAGATTCACGGGATAGTGAGTGTCTTCAGAAAACTCCAACTCCAAAACAAAATCCGGAAACCCCTTCCCAAAACGATAATTGATAACTTCGGGATGGGTTTTGATATCTTGGATTTCTTGACTTTGAGCAAAAAGTCTACTTACCAACAACAAACTGAAAAAAAATCTCTTCATATGCTAAATTAATTATCGTCGGGTTGGATTTTTTTCCGTCTTTTTTTTGTCAAGGAGTTTTTATAATTTTCTTTTGTAGCTACTCTTGGGGTTTGAGAAGTTTCTCTCTTTTCTTGAATTTCTTGAGTTTCTTTTATTTCTTTTATTTCTTGAGGGGGGTTTTGGTTTTCGATTTTCAATCGCTTGATTTTATGTTGTAGTGTGGTTCGTTTTATCCGTAGCTCCTTAGCTGTGTGGGATATGTTCCCTTGATTTTTCTTCAAGTAATATTCTATCACTTGGTTTTCGAGTTCTTCAATGATTTCATCGTATGATTTTCCCGAGTTGAGTTTTTCTTCGATTTGTTGAAGCAATGGTTCCTTTTGTTTTTTTTTCATATCCAAAAAAGGCACAAATACAAACAAATACCCTGTTACTTCTTGGTCCTCTGTTAGGTTCACAACCAAGACTCTGTAGGGAAGTTCTTTCCATTCCTTGGAAAGATATGTCGAATGTGATGGTCTCATCACCGACTCAATCAAAACAGTTTGTAGAAAATCTTTGAAATACGCCTCCGCAATAGCAAAGGTCCTTTTGAAAGGACCTTTTTCTAAAATTTCTTTAAGATAGAGTTCATTATAAAAAATCGTTCGAAAGTGGACATCCATCGCCATCAAAGGAAAAGGCAAAAACGCCATCATCTTTTCTAAAAGGGCAAACTTTTCTTTTTCTTTGGAGGAAACGTCATCAAGAGCCTGATAGTTTCTGGGTGCTTGCAAACTGAATAAAAAATTCTTTATGTAAAAATCAACTTTTTCTTTGTCCCAATTTTCTACAAACTTTGCATAAACATCATAAACAGGAATTGGGATTTTTGAAAAAAACTCACAAAGGGAATTAGGGGGGATTTCTTTTTCGAGAAAAAAATCAGGGATACGTTCCATCATTTTTTCTAACCGCTCAGACTCCGCGGCAAAATGAAACACCTTCTGACGTGATAAAAATCCTAAAACATAATGATCTCCTCCTTGATTTCGATCCACAATGGGAACAAACGACAAATGGTGTTTGAAAAAAATCCGAAGGAGCTCACCCACATTAAAAGACACAAATCTTATCCTTTTCTATAAAATACTTATGTCAATGTTTTTTTTATTTCTGGAATGATATTTTTCAACTCCATCAAAAGGGGGATCATCTCGTATTCGAAGGTATCTCCTAAGATCACGAAGTCAGTATTTTCAAGGGTTTGAGCGATTTGATGAAAATTCCTCAAAAGAGAAGAAAGAACTTCTCGATGATGGGTTTTTTCGTCATCAGAAAGAGAAGAACGCTCAAACGCCACTGAAAACAAAAATAACTTCAATTCCATTTCGTTCATGAGTTTTTCAATCGTGTGGAAGGCTTTCAAATCCTCTCCGATTTGGATGTATTCATTGATAGAAACCATGGCTTTCATCCAATCGTCGATTTCGTTTTCCATGTTCGAAAGGATGATTACCAATTCTTCATTTGTATAGTAATTTGCCAGAAGATTCAAATAATTCTGATTGATAAACACACGAACAACTCGAAGTAACGACAAAACTTCATTTTTCCAACTTGTCAGTTCTTTTGGATGGACATGTGGTAATTTTGCCAAGTTTTCTTCTAAAGCTTCAAACACTTCTTTGAGGTGGTAAATCTTACCCTCTCTTTCTACGTAAGAAAACATCACATCCACATCGAGTTTTTTTACGATATGGGGTAAACTTTCTTTAATCCACTGAAATGCCCTTTGGATTTCTTGATGTTCTTTCTCTGGTATTTCTTCTAAAAAGAAGATCTTTGTTCCCAATCGATCCAAAAATTCCAAATGGGATTCCAAAGAGGACCTCACCAAATCCATGGAATTCCCTACAATAAAATGCAGAGCTTCCACATCATCGATGAGAACATCTTTATTGTTATTGCTTTTGTTTTGGTTTTCATCATGAAGTTCCACATAGTAATCCAAAATGTAAAGGTTTTTCTCCAAAAGGTTTTTGCTTAGAGCTTCCACTACATCCGATAGGGTTTTTTCATTTTCTAATGTATAAGGAATTTCCATTTCGTTGATATATAACTTCATAGCTTCTCCTTAGTCTTGGGTTTTGAGTCGGTTTTCTAAAAATTTTTGTGTATTCTTCATGTTTTGGATGGTTCCTTCCATGTTTCCGAATTTGGATTTTAGCATATCTTCTTTTCGCATGATACTGAGTTCTTTGTTATAGATGATCTTCTCGTTGGTTTTGATTTGTTCTTTTAGGAGTTCTATCCGAGAAGTGATAATCCCACCAGCCATTTTCACATAGGGACTCAACTCCTCGTAGGTTTTGTAGGCAACTCCGTTATCAACGATGGCATCTTCATTCCGATCCGAAGAAAAAAGTTCTTTCACAGAATCAGGGTGATTCTTCAATGCTGTATCCAAAGTCTCTTCGTCAATGACCAAAAGTCCACGCTTCACATCCTGCCATGAACTTCCAGGCTTCCCCGTAGATATTCCAATTTGTGGTAAGGTGCGAAATGCCGGATTTGTTCTCGATGGATAAGCACTCGATACAATTGAACCCAAAAGGGAAACCAACCTTCGAACCGTAGCATCCCCAGCAAAAATCCCACTGGCATCTTCGAGTTTTCGAAGTCCATCTTCGATCTTTTCGTTGGGATTCGCAGAACGCTGAATCTGAAAGTCCTCTTGTTTTTGGAATTGATCATTATCTCGAATGAACGTTATAAGTTCATTATAGGCATTCACCCATTCTTTGATTTTCTCTTTGATTTTAGAGACATCATGCTCCACTCGAATTTCAACTTCTCTTGTGGTGGTTTTATGCAGATTCAAAGAAACCCCTGGTAGTATGTCCACGAGGTTTTCGTTTTGAGTCCTTCGTAGTTCTACTCCATTTACTTGTAAAACTGCATCTTGAGGTGGTTCAATCACATGGAGTGGTTCAAACACAATCTCTTTTTCTTTTTGGGTTTTGTATTGGAACTTACCTATCTGTCCTTTCCCTTTATAGTTTTTAGAGATTTCTATTTTTGTGATTTCTACTCCTTCGTCTTGATCAGATAGTTTGAGGGTGTATTCCTTTTGGTTTTTTTGCAAAGGGATTTTTTGTTCTTTCATCATGCCTTGAGAAACATAAAAAATTTTCACCGAACCGATTTCTTGGTAAGTTTGAGGTTGCATTGGCTCCGTAATACGAACTCGTTCGATCTGAGGCAATGTGATTTCAATCCCTTCAATTTCTTTTTTGATTACAGGATCAACATGTATCGTTGGTCTTACTTCTTCTTTGGGTTCCTCAATGGTAGCTTCAAAAGAAAAAGAAACTTCTAAAACATTTTTTAAAGCAACATCCAAAGAAAAGTGATTTGTGTTTTCGAAAAAGACCGTATTGTCTTTTATTTGGATTTCTTCGGTTTGTGGCGATAGATTTTCTTTCTGTAGGGTTAAAATCTCTTGGATTTCTTCTTTTTTTCCCTTAGGACCAATCCATTCAATTTGTTTTAAGATTCCATCGGGGTCCTTGAATTGAATCTTCCCTTTGCTTCCCATGACTTTTGATGTCAAAACCAACACCACTTTCTGATCTGATGTCTGAACCTTCGAGAGCTCAAAAGAAACATTTTTCCCTGATTGTTGGCGAATGGCTTTTTCCAAGTCTTCGATACTTCCTCCGGCAAACTGGATTTCTGTTTCTTTTCCATCAATGAGGATTTGGAATTTTCCTTTGGGTAGAACCTCACTTTTAGAAATCTCTTTAGAACGAATCTTGTGGGCTTTTGCTAATTGATGAACATGGATTCTCTGGGACCCTTCTTCGGCATTGGGAGAAGCAATACCCGTGATTGAACCTTCATCATCGGAAACAATTTTTCTTATCGCAAAAGGACCTGCAAAGGAATAGATCTCACGGCTTGTATCTACTAATTTTTTGGTTTTCGTTCGGAGTTCCTCCCACGCTTGGATTCGGATTTCGTTTCTACGATTGTCTTCTTCCAAGCGTCGTAGAGGTTCTCGTTCAATTTCAATTAATTGTTTGATTACTTTGGGAACGTCAATTCCTGAAGCACTTGGAGTAGCAAAAGGAGCAGGCATACGTTTTCCTTCTTTAGTTATCGTAAAAAACAAAAAAAGCATTATTCATTTGACTTAATGTTTCTTAAAAAAACTTGTCTTTTTAAACTTTTATGAGCGAAAATAAAATCACGAAAAAGTTATTTAAGATTTTGTTTTACAATCAAGGAAAGATCTACGAAATTTTCGCAAAAAACGTCCAACAAAGCAATCTCTTCGGCTTTATCGAAATTGAAGACTTGGTTTTCGGTGAAAAATCTCAAGTTCTTGTGGATCCAAACGAAGATTCTCTAAAAAAAGAATTCGAAAATACGAAACGACTCTACATCCCTGTGCACTCAATCCTGCGGATAGAAGAGATCGACAAAGAACTGGACTTAAAACCTCGCATTATCAATATAAAAGATATGACCCCAAGAACCCCAACAATTTATACTCCCCCCGATCCTTTTCGTTTTTGAATTTATGCTGTTTCTTTGTTTTCTTCACTTGACTCAGATTTGAGGATCAAAATTGGTTGTTCGTTTCGATTGATCACACCCTCGTGGATGATGACTTTTTCTACGTCTCTTCTTGTAGGAATTTCATACATGAGATCCAACATGATTTTTTCCACGATGCTACGAAGACCTCGAGCTCCTGTTTTTCTTTGGATAGCTTTTTTAGCCACAGCATCAATAGCCTCAGGTTCAAAAATAAGCTCCACTCCTTCCATTTCGAAGATTTTTTTATATTGCTTATAGATAGCATTTTTTGGTTCAGTGAAAATTCGCTTGAGCGTTTCAATGTCCAGCTCTTCTAAGGTTGCCACAACAGGAAGCCTTCCAATGAACTCTGGGATGAGTCCGAACTTCACCAAATCATCAGGTTCGACATGTCTTAGGATTTCAGTTCGGGAAAGTTTTTTCACATCCATTGAATTTTCATGATGACGTTCAAATCCAATGGTTTTAGCACCCAGTCGTTTTGAAATAATGTCTTCCAATCCCACAAAGGCACCACCACAAATAAATAAAATGTTTTTTGTATCAATTTGTATAAACTCTTGATGGGGATGTTTTCTTCCTCCTTGGGGTGGAACATTCGCAATCGTTCCTTCTACGATCTTCAAGAGAGCTTGTTGGACACCCTCTCCAGAAACATCTCTAGTGATGGAAGGGTTTTCGGATTTACGAGAAATTTTATCCACTTCGTCAATATAAACAATCCCCTTTTCTGCTAATTTTACATCATTTCCCGCATTTTGAATCAAACGTAATAATATATTTTCTACGTCTTCACCCACATACCCTGCTTCTGTGAGAGATGTAGCATCTGCTATCGCAAAAGGAACTTTTAAAAATCGAGCCAAGGTTTGAGCAAGGAGTGTTTTTCCTGAACCCGTTGGTCCTATCAATAAAATGTTGGATTTATCTAATTCTACATCTTTCGATGAAGGTTTAGAATAAATTCGCTTATAATGATTGTAAACAGCAACGGATAGAGTTTTTTTTGCTTCTTCCTGTCCAATCACATAATCATCCAATACTTGCTTGATTTCTCTCGGAGTAGGGATGCTTTTTATGACATCTTGATTGATCTCCGAACGATTATTATCTTCGGAAATGATTTCTACACACAACTCAATGCATTCATCACAAATATAAACACCAGGACCAGCCACCAACTTTCTTACCTGCTCCTGAGACTTCCCACAAAAGGAGCAATGCAAAGTATCTTTTTTATTCGTATTGTTTTTTCTCTTATATTCCATTCCAGCCTCTCTTTTTTTTTTTTACATCACATTCGCTTCTTTGAGTTTATTGAGTTTTTTTGCATTTACTTCAATCACGTTATCGATCAATCCATATTCTTTTGCTTCATAAGCGTTCATGTAGAAAAGCCGATCGGTATCTCTCTCTATTTGTTCTAAGCTTTTCCCCGTATGCAAAGAATACAAGGCATTCAATCGATCCTTTATATCCAAGATTTCTCGTGCTTGGATTTCAATGTCCTTGGATTGACCACTTACTCCTCCTAAAGGTTGATGCATTACAATTCGAGCATTAGGTAAAGCAGAACGTTTCCCTTTAGTCCCAGCAGCTAATAATAGAGAACTAATGTTGGATGCTTGTCCAACACAAATAGTTCGAATGTCGGCTCTGATGTATTGCATAGTATCATATATTGCTAACCCTGACGTGATATATCCTCCCGGTGAATTGATATACAAATAAATATCTGATTCTGGATCTTCTGCATCCAAAAAAAGTAACTGAGCGATTATAATATTTGAATAGTGATCATCAATGGGATATCCCAAGAAGATGATTCGATCTTTTAACAACCTTGAATAGATGTCATATTGACGTTCTCCCCTCGGTGTTTGTTCAATCACATAAGGTATTGACATAGATACTCCTTAATGGTAATAATATACGGAAAATTAAACGAAAAGTCAATAAAAAATCAATATATTTTAATTATTCCTTTTTCGTAAAGTTCCCTTGTGGTAATGACTCTTCCTTTTTCGTAATCCATGTTTTCTAATAACCATTTTAACACTTTTTCGTTTCGTAATTTATAATCTAAGTAGCGTTCCCAGTTTTGATCTTTGATACGTTCTTCTACTACTTGATCTAATTCTTGTGTTTTTTCGTATCTTTCGAGAATTTTTTTTAGTTCAGTTTTCTTTTCTTCTTGAGTGACCTGGATGTTCTCGAGTTCTTCTATTTTTTCTAGTATGATTTCATCTTGTAAATACAAAATTGAACGTCTTCGTAAAAGTTCTTCTACTTCTTTCTCTGTCGCTTTAGCCACCTTTGCAAATTCTGATAAACTCATTTTAGGAAGTTTAAGTTCCGCCAAAACCCTATCAAGTTCAATCTCCATCCTTCTACGAATGAGACTTTCGGGAAGATGAATGGAATTTTTTTCTTGGATTTCATCAAAAATCCGACTAATGAGTTCTTTTTCTAAATGATCTTCTGCTTGTTTTCGAATGTTTTTTCGAACCTCTTCTTTGAGTTCTTGAAGGGACGAGTACCCTACCATTTTTGCAAAATCATCATCAATTTCTGGTATGGACTCTCTACGAACTTCCAATATTTTGACTTTGACAATCACCTGTTTGTTTTGAAATTTTTTTAACTTGCTTTTGGGTTCGATTTTTTTTTCGTATTCGAATTCTTCTTGGGCTTTTCTATTTAATAACCGTTCTTTTAGTTCCGGAAATTCTTTGTCTTCTGCTTTCATCCAGTAATCATACTCTTCTATCTCATGAACGTTTTTCGGGTTATTTTTGTTGATGATTTTGATGGATAACAATACCAAATCATTTTCTTCGATTTTGTTTTTTTCTGGGTCTTCCCAATCTTTGGGAAGATAGTTTTTATAAAGCTTTGCAATTTCTTTTAAAGCATCGTCTACCAAAGTCGGATCTTCTACTAATTCATCTTTTTCAATTTTGAGTCTTTTATATTTTGTAAGTCGGATTTTGGGATAAAATTCATACTCAGCAGTAAATTCCATTTCTAGGGTTTTTTCATCGAACTTTACAATATCAAAAACAGGAATACTTATGGGTTTAGGATCCAATTGATCCAATACAGAATTATAGGTTTCTCGTATAAGAGTTTCCATCGTCTCGGCTATGATAGAATCACCCACATGTCTTTTCACAACTTCAACGGGGATTCTACCCGGACGAAAACCTGGTATCTTGAGTTTTTTTGAAAGCTCAAGATATGTTTTTTCTTTTGCTTTCTCGAAATCTTCCTGATTGGTTTTGAAGTTCACCAAAGCTACAGTAGGCTCTATGATTTGAACATGGTATTCCATGTAATTTTCCTACGATTTTTAATGATTGAGAAATTCTAAACAAAATTTTTCGTTAAGAATCCCATGGCAATTCGATTTTAGGGATTAGCTATCCAACTATCGAAAAAGGAATCCCAATGTTCAAAATATCACACATATCAACCAGAGAAAAAAATTTTCATCGATATAAAATTTTTCAAAAGAATTCCAAAAATCCCAGATATCTTTTTGTGATGAGACATCAAAATCACTTTTTCACCAAAGAAGAACACATCGTGTGCGTGAACCTCACACCCAATTACTATCTTTACCTCACTCGCCTCGCTCAACGAAAATTCCATGATGATATTCCTAAAACCATCAATTACCTCATCTCAAAACATATAAGAAAACTATACTCTCGATCAAAATCCCAAACCAAAAGAACCCTCACAGCCGAATACCAACCCACAACAAAAAATTACAAACGCTACTGGATTTCAATAGAACCCGTGATTTGGGGTCGTCTTTTTCAGCTGCGATTATGCTTAGGATATTCCATGAGCTATCTTCTGCGTATGCTTTTGGATTTTGAAATCATGAAGGAACTAAGAGAGCGGGGGAACTCTGAACTCCAAGAAAACCAAACAGAACAGGAAATCGTTATCTATCATAATTATGATGACAGGGTAGCGGTGGATTGCCTTTCAGGGAGGGTTTTTTTCGACTTTTATGACGATGTTTTCTTACTCCAGTAGCTTATGATAACTGGAGCGGGAAACGGGATTTGAACCCGCGGCCTTCTCCTTGGCAAGGAGACGCTCTACCACTGAGCTATTCCCGCCTATTGCGAGTGAAGGGACTCGAACCCTTACGCCCTAACGGGCACCAGACCCTAAATCTGGTGTGTCTACCAATTCCACCACACTCGCATGAGCTCATGTAGCGGAAATGTTTTTCTGAAAATTGGCATTGTCAACAATTTTCAAGGGTTTCAAGAGGGATGGGCGAACGACGGGGATCGAACCCGCGACCACCAGAGCCACAATCTGGCGCTCTACCAGCTGAGCTACGTCCGCCATCTTTGCGTCAGGGAGGATTCGAACCCCCGACCCATGGCTTAGAAGGCCATTGCTCTATCCTGCTGAGCTACTGACGCAAATATCGGGATGGCAGGATTTGAACCTGCGACCCTCTGCTCCCAAAGCAGATACGCTACCACTGCGCTACATCCCGTTTAACTACCATCTTTTATCGTTTTACGTCTATGTCTATCAAAAAATCATTGCCAATCTATCAATAAGATAGATTCCTGTTTTTGTCATTTTATGAATCAAAAAAACGAAATCGCCTCTTTGCTGAACACCTTATGGGTGAGTATCCAACAACCAAAGCAAAATCAAATCCAAGAAGAATTGGAAATGATGGCTAAACTTACCCTTTTTCAAAACATCCCAAAACGAAGCCTCAAGCTCATTCGGTCTCGCTGCCATATTCGATACTACAAAAAAAATGAACTCATTTTTCGAGAAGGTGAACCCGGCTTAGGCTTATATATCATCCTCGATGGAAAAGTCGAAATCTACAAAGAAAAAAATAGCCAAAAAACCACTCTTTCAATCCTTACGAAAGGTGATTTTTTTGGTGAAATCAGTCTCCTTTTGATTGATAAGCCTCGTTCTGCTTCGGCTATCGCATTAGAACCGACAACTCTTTTGGGATTTTTCAACCCTGACCTCAAAGTCTTGATGAAACGCAATCCCCACATTAGCAACATTTTTCTTTATAACATTGCAACCATCTTAGGAGATAGATTAATCAAAACTAACGAAGTCTTAGAACGATGTGTTGAAAGCAAAGTATTAAACTCAAGTTCATGAAAAACATTAATCTTTCCATTCACGTTGTTCGTTTTCTTTTCTTCGCTCTGATTTTGATTTTACTGATTTTTATCGGGTTTGGTATCAAAGAATTGATCATTCCCATTAGTATTGCTTTTTTAGTTTCTTTATTTTTGAATCCTTATGTGTATCTTTTAGAAAGTTTAGGTATCCCCCGCCTCATGAGTGTGGTGATTACGTTAGCCGTCTTTTTATTGATACTTTATCTTGTTATTTATTTTTTTGTCCCTTTTATAGTAGAACAAATCAACAAAATCTATGAGATAATCAAATACATTTCTTCAAAACTCCCAGAAATCATCGCTAAACTAAAAGAAGAATACAAAGATACTCTGCCTTTTGATATTTCAAAACTCGATATTGACACAAATTGGATTTTGAGCTTTGTGTTAGAACCAGTAGCTTCTACTCACTTTGTTGAGATCCTTCCCAATCTATTGACTTTCGCAATCATCACCCCAATTCTTCTGTTTATTTTCATGCTCGAAGGGGATGAAATCTATCGCTACTTGATGTCTTTGGTTCCGAATCGATTTTTCGAAATGACCTTGATGATTACTTATAAAATCCGATATGGCATTATTTCTTATCTACGAGGACTTCTCATCCAAATGCTGATTCTTTTATTGATTCTACTTCCGGGATTGGTTTTGATCAAATTGCCCTATGGAATTATTTTAGCAATCTTTGCTTCTTTAATTAATGTAGTTCCTTATTTTGGTCCAGCACTGGGTTTTATTCCCATCCTTTCGGTTTCTCTACTTACCGATCCTTCCCTTACTCCTGCTGCGATTTTGATTTTTGGTTTTGCCCAACTCGTTGATAATGTCTTTACCCAACCTGTGATTTTAGCCCGCTCTGTCAATGTTCATCCCATTATTGCAATTTTAGCTTTTATCACTTTTCAGAAATGGTTCGGGTTTGTTGGAATGTTGATAGCTATCCCCTTAGCAGGGATCATCCTCATGACTATTGAAACCATGTATCGTTCTTTAAAAGCATTCGATATTATTTAATTTGTCGAACTCAAACAAATCGAATCAAAACCTTGACTTCTTTAATGCGAGCTCTTAACGTAGGATGTTTGAACTCCTTCAAAGATACATTAAGAATTTGTAAATCCTGTAAACTACACTTTTGGATTTTTATATATACATTGCCATTTGTTTTTCGATAACCTCTTCCATCACAGTAAGAACAATAAAGATCACTACCATGACAATATTCACAAATCCTATCGAAAATCATGGGAATTGGAAGCAAAAGGTTTTTATAAAAATCATTTCGATTGAGTAAAACGATATAATCATACGTTATCTTTGCTAAAAATTTTCTTTCTTTTCCTTTAATGGTTTTAAGGTTGATGTTTTCTTCTATGAATTTTTTTAAAGTTGCTGTATAGATTAGACGCCTTGCATCAATCACATAGTAAGTTTCTTTTGAGGTGCTTTCTTTTGAATTATGCTTCTGTAATAAAAGGTCGTATTCTTTTTTCTTTATTGGATCCGATAGGAACTTGTAAGACGTATAAAGTTGATAGAATTTTTCTGGATCGCCTTTTTTATCTGGATGGTAGATTTTTGCCCATTTCCAAAAAGCTTTCTTTATTTCTTCTATTGACGAACCACGTGGTATCCCTAATATCCCATAATGGTCAATAATACGTTCCATCAGTATCGAGTATCCGGAATACTTCGATAAAATTCATAAACATTTTTCCGCAAACGATTTCTTATGATGGAACGAAATTTTACATCCAAGTAGCGTAGTCGATAGATAATGTATTGATAAGTAATGATTTTTAAGCTCATGTCATTGATGATTTTAGGGTTTGCTTTTCCTATGGTAAAGTCATAAATTTTATAGATTTTGGGCTGGAAGTTCCCAATAAGGGAACTTTCTCCTTCAAAAACAGAAGGAAAAACAAAATAAAATTCTTCTCCCATACCTGCTTGATAAGAAAGCCTTGCAAGAACCTCAAGAGATGGATCTTTTAATTTTTGATGGTTATCAAACTCAAAATTGTGAATGGGAAGAACAAACACCGTATTTCGTATATTTAATTTCGGAAATAACGTACTTTTGTTTCTTAGGATGATTTCATAAGGGCTTTGATTTTTCCACACTATTCTTATGTATTCTACAAAGACTTCCATTTCTTTTCTTTCAAAGAAATGCTCTTTATAACTACGAAGCTCCATATCTAAAATATCATATTCATTGATGTATCCAAGCTTCTTCAATGAGTTATAGAACTGAGATAAACTCTCTTTGTGGGCACTAATTTCTTCGATATATGACTTCATTGTTCTTTCGATTTCTGTTTTAGAAGGAACATAAAGTAGTTCACCACTCGATCTCAAGAGTTCTCGATAAAGATCTAACTCATCCTTATCAGCTAATTCTTGGGAAGTAATACCAACATTAAAAAAAAGAAACAGAATACTGAGAATGACTTTTTTTATGTTAAGGGAAAACTTTCTCAAAATAATTACCATCTTTGTGCTCTATGTATTTTTTAAAATCGACACTTTTACCTCTCGGTTTAAACTTTTCTTTGTAGTTCTTTTTTAGACTCAAGCCGACAAATAAAGAATAAACCCCAACGGCAAGGGAACGAGCTATCTCAGTCGAATAATTCAAAACCAACTCCCGATCTCGTTTCACATCCAAATGACCAATTTCCAAATACGCACAAATCGCATTTACAAGAGTGGGAAGGGCATAAGCACTCACATAGGGTTCAACAATATCAGAAATTTTGTTTTTTTTGACCAACTCAGGATACCTCATCCTCAAGCCATATTGGATAAAACGCAACAATTCATCTGAAGCATAGTGATTGTCTCCACCAAAAGGAATTCCATATTCCGGCAATGGTTTTTCCCTCTTCCAGTATTCAAGTTCGCTTTTTTCTCTTTCCCAATATTTTCCTTCGGGTATAAATTTTCGATAGTCCAAGCTATAAGGCCCAGGAAGTTTTTTATTCTTCTGTTCAATGGCTTTCTGTATCCAGTCATCTGAGTCTTTATAAATCCACGTTACCATATTATAACGAAAGCCCCGATTTTTTTCTTCCCATGGCGAATTGGTTTTTTTGTTCCATCGATAACCATGAAAGTAAACCCAGGTATCAGAAAAAGCCATCTCTAACTTTGACCAACCTTTTTCGTTCACCAACCAAAAAGGTGCCCAAGGAAGCTGTTCGAACTTTTTCTTATCAATCTTTCCTAAAAACATGTTTCTAAGATAATCAAAGGTTTGAAAACTCGGAGCAAGAACCGAAAACATCCCACCTTTATGACCTTTCCCGCCTGGGTTCATGTGGATACTTACTACCAAATGAGGTCGAAGGGAATTGATATAAGAAATCCTTCCCAACTGCATTTGATTGTTTTTTGGATAATCATAAAGACGAAAAGGTTCATTCACTGATGGATGATTTTTCGGAAGTTTTGTGTCCTCCCAGTTCTTATCTCGAGTTAAATAGCTTTTGATCACGATTCTCGGGAAAGTTTCTTGTTCTGCATATTGTTTGAGAATCCAATGGAATTTTCTCCATCCCTCATCGGTTTCTGTCATGTGTAAATATTGATGGAGCTTTTTTGCTACTACCAAAACAATTCTATGTTCATGATAGTTTTTATAAGACATTCCTGCATTGTAGTAATCCAGAAATTCCTTTGTGATGGGATCCCAACGATCATCTTTTACATCTTTCGTAACACCACCATGACCGGGATCCACTACTACTCGATAAATGGGAATTTCTTCTGAAGATAAACCAAGAATCAGACCAAAAAAAAGAAGTAAGAAATTTCTCCTCATAAGGGTTTCATGGATGAGTGATATAAGGCTCAAATTTAGTCCAATATTCTTTCGGTAGAGATACGATTTTTCCTGTTCGAAAATCAATCCAAAAAAAATTTCCTTTGGCAGAAAATACTAATTTTTGATCTTCATCCCATATAGAACAACCAAACTGAATGAAACGAGATTGAAGTTTTAACACACCAATCGTAACTTTAAGCCATGATGGATAACGAACTTGTTTTTTGAATTCCATTGTCATGTTTGCAACCACAATGCCTATATTTTGTATTGCTTCTTTTCCGAAACCCAACGCATGAAAGAATTCTACCCGAGCATTTTCAAAGTATTTCAAATACATGGTATGATTCACATGTTGAAAAGCATCCATGTCTCCCCAAGCCACATATTGTTTGAATACAAAAGGGAGTTCTTTTTTAGGTAATGAATCATGATTCATATATCCAAATTTTATAAGAATCAAAATTCGTTAAGTGAATTTTAAAGCCTTCACAAAAAGAAAAAACAGACATAAAATCACATTTTATTTTTTTAATGACATTTAGAAAAATACTGAATTTTTGATTGTTTCTTAAAATAAATATGCTTTATACAAAACCCTTCATTGCAAACCAAAAAAACTATTATGTATCCAAAAGATTATTGGATTGGTTATCAAAACAACCTTTCCATTTTTTAAAAAACTATATTTCTGGTCAATCCCTCAAATATCTACGAAGTCAACAACCTGTACTTGTATTTTCTATTCCAGAAAATCAATATAATCAAACTTTATCACTATTTCAGAATCTTAGCCTTAAACAAAATCTTCGGTTGCATCAATATAAAAATGCCTTTAAAGTAATTCTTTGGATTTTTGAAGAAGAACCCAAAGTTGAATATCACTTTCTCATACAAAAACCTTTTATTTATCCTCACGTTTTGATTTCGATTGATCGACTAAGATACAATCCCTATAAAGAAGCATGGCTTGGTAATCCTCAGGACGAAAGAGATTTACTTTTTGGGAAAATCCGACTCATCAAACCCCATGAATTAAACATGATGCACATATTAACTCTTGTAGTTTATACATCCATGTTGGACTTTATCATCGAAAAAGAAACCTTCGAGCTCCTCAAATCTCAAATTTCTGAAGAAGAGTTCCGAAAACTCAATACTGAGTTTTTAAGAAATCAATTCCTGAAAATTTTGACTTCTGCTAGACCCAGTGTGGCTTTTTTGAGCATGGACGAATTAGGAATATTGGATTGGTTTCTTCCCGAACTTGCCCAAATCAAAGGTTTTAAAAAATATCAAAACTATAAAAATGATTTATTTTTTCACTGCATATATAGTTGTGATTACATTTCAAATCCTGATCCAGTTTTTCGCCTTGCAGGACTTTTGATGAACATAGGAAAATCCGAAAGCACAAAAATCCAAAAAGAAAAAAAGAATGTTTACTTAAACGAAGATTCTATTTCTGCTGCGATTGCAAGTCAAATCCTAAAACGCTTTCAATTCCCAGTAGATATTTCTAACAAAGTCCACTTTTTGATTAAAAATCACCAATACTACACGAACATAAATCTCTCAGAAAAATCTTTAAGGAAATTTATAAAAAAAATTGATGAAGAAAAAATGAATATGATCCTTCAATTTTTCCAATCCAATAAAAAAGCTTACGCAAATCATATTCCCTATTCTCTTCCAATTCGAAAGTTGTTAGCCGTATATGAAAAAGAAAAAGAATTGAAAATCAAAGATTTAGAATTCAAGGGTGAGGATATAAAACTCATGGGCATTAGTCCTGGTCCAATTTATGGAATAACTCTAAAATACCTTTTAGAAAAAGTAAAAAAAGGTGAGTTGGAAAACAAAAAAGAAGTTTTAAGAAAAGAAGCCATTTCGTATCTCGAAAAAGAAGGTTTCCTCATAAAACAAGAATAGTAAAAAATTGACGTATCATTTGCAAAAAAAATTCCAACTACAATGTTATTTAATTCCATTTTGTTTTTTATCTTTTTATCAATTGTCTTTGTTCTTTACTGGTCATCTCCTGAACGATACAGAAAATTGATTCTTATCATCTCATCTTTGATTTTTTATGCAAACTGGGGTATTACGGAAGAAGGTTGGATAGGTATACGATGGAGCTTTCATTTTGTTTCTATTATTCTATTCAGTCATGGCATTCATCTTTTGATATTCCGATATCCCAACAAAAAAAAGCTATTTTTGATCGTAGAAATAATTGCTTTAGTTTTGAATTTATCGTTTTTTAAATACTTTCACTTTTTTTTGAATATCCTTGCGGATTTAGGGATTTCCCAAAAAATTTTCGAAGAAAGAGAGGTTTTCCTACCACTCGCCATTAGTTTTTATACCTTCCAAATCCTTGCCTACACAATTGATATTTATCGTGGGGTGATCACAGAAAAAAAGAGTTTTATGGATTATTTCTTGTTTATTTTGTTTTTTCCTCAGTTGATTGCTGGTCCCATCATGCGATTTAAGGACTTTTTTAACCAAAGACCTTCTTTGAATCGAGATTATATTTATTCTGGGTTGTGGCTCCTTATCAGTGGCCTCATTAAAAAAGTTCTCATAGCAGATCCTATGGGGAATATTATCAATCCTGTTTTTCGTTCACCTGAGGTTTATTCTTTTGATCAAATCCTTTTGGCAGGTGCGGGTTTTTCTATCCAGGTTTATTGTGATTTTTCTGGTTATACGGATTTAGCGAGAGGATCAGCATATCTTTTGGGTTATCAAATCCCTGAGAATTTTTCAGCTCCTTTTTTCTCCAGTTCTGCAAGAGAAGTTTGGCAAAGATGGCATATTACGTTAGCTACTTGGCTCAGGGATTATATCTACATTCCTTTAGGAGGAAATCGAGTTTCCGAATTACGAACCTACATAAATCAAGTTTTGACTTTTTCGTTAGGGGGACTATGGCATGGTGCTGATTACACGTATATCTCTTGGGGAACGATGTGGGGAGTTTTACTTTCAGTGGAAAGATTTTTCGAAAAGGTCCTTAAGCTAAAAACTGTTCCAACGAAAAATCTTTTTCTTATCATTCTGAAGATTTTGTTTATTTTTTATTTATTTTCGCTGGGGGCTTTGATGTTTCGTTCTCAAAGCGTTTCCTATCCCGAAAAGCAGTTTCATTCAGTTGAAATCATGCTTCAGCTCCTAAAAGGAAGTTATGGGAATTTCCACGACAAGGTTGAAAAAGAATTTCTCGAAAACCAAGGCGACGGAGAATTTGTGAAATCTGTGATGGGGAAGGAATTTTTCACCACAAAACAAATTGATTATTTGGATACTTTTACTTTTTATGTCCTTATGACTCTTTTTTTCCATTGGATCCAATACAAGCCTGAGCATTTTGCAAGATGGAAATATAATTTCTTTTTATTGTTCGTTGTGGGAAGTTTGACTTTTGGAATTCTGCTTCCAACTTTATCTACTACATCCCAACAATTTATTTATTTTGTGTTTTAGCCATGAGCACGAAAAAATCCATCATCATTTCTTCTGTAATTATCATTGGATTTGCCTTATTGTTTTTGGCATATCGTTTTTTCCCGAACCTTCAAAAGTTGTATCTACAACATGAACTTGAGTCGAAATACACAACACTGAAAGAAACAAACTACATCCTCTATTTTCCTTCAACACCTAAGAAACTTATCTTCCTCGTTCCTACTGTGCGAATGGATAAATTCTGGAACTCTTCTCATATCCAAACCAACTTAGGATTAAGAATTGCTAAAATCCTATTAGAACGTCAAATAGCCGTTTTACTTTACGATCGAATAGATGGCAATGCACCACCATTAACTTTTTTTTCACCACAAAAACTACGGGAGGACTTTCAGACTTTAATTAATAAAATAAACCAAGAACCAATCTTTCAAAATCAAATTTCTGAGTTTTCAATTTTAGCCCATGGTGATGGCTGCAACGTAGCTCTATTAGCGCTTGATCAAATCCAAGATTTAAAAAAACTAAAAGACCTTTATCTTTTTCAATGTGGTTATCCTAATAGTTTGTTGGATTTTTATCTTGAGGTGATTTTTCTTACCATGAAAATCACAAAAGTCGAAGAAGACATCATCCAAAAAGCTAAAGAACAAGCAAACCAGTGGCGACAAAAAACCGAATACGAAACCATTACAGAAGAAGAATGGGAGAAAAAGCAAAAAGAAATGATCGAAAAGAAGATCCACCCAGACATAATTGCTTTTCTAAAAACTTTGTATCGATTCCAGTTTCCCGAAAATCAAGAATTCCTTAAAGAATCAAAAACAATCTATTTCGAAAAATTACTTAATTCAATTTTGATGAAGAATGTTGCCGTTACACATGTTCTTTCAGAGATGGACGAAGAATACCCCAAAGAATTCATCGAACACTTTCGAAACCAAAAACCTTCTTCCGAAAAATATCAACTTCATATTTTAAAGAACACTGACCACTTTCTCTTTTATAACGATGAAGCATTGACTTCTCCTATTGAAATCCTATTCCATCGCAACTATCCATTGCATGAAATCTCAGATGAAGTTTTGGAACTTATAAACAAAATGTAGAAACAAAAGGGGTTTTCATTTCCCCTTATTAAATACGATATCTTTGATAATTTGAGTCAATTAATTCTATGATTTGTTGGGTATGTCGATCTACATCAACATCAGTAATAACATGTTCAATGATTCCATCACTTCGAATAACAAACGTTACTCTTTGAGCGATACCAAACATACTCAAAACACCATAGGCTCTGGATATGGATTTATCAAAATCAGAGACCAGAGGAAAATTCAATTTGTGTTTTTGTTTGAAATTACGATGGGATACGAGATCATCTGTGCTAATACCGAAAACCAAAATATTTCTTTTTTGGAATTCGATTAGGTTATCTCTGATGTTGATTGCCTGAGCTGTGCAACCATACGTATCATCCTTCGGATAAAAGTATAAAACGATTTTTTTCCCTTGATTCAAAAAAGAATAGAGATTCACTTTTTTCCCATCATCCAAGTACATCACGAAATCTGGTGCCTTATCACCAGGCTTTAGGACCTTAGAATTTGCAACCAAAGGAAAAGCCAACAGTAAACTCAATATACCAAAAAAAGTCTTTTTCATTTTTTCCTCCTTTCTTTTACAAAGATAAAAATTTAGTCTTTGCCAAGAAGAGTTTCTCTACGATCACAAAATTTCTTTGATTTCATTTTCTGTAGTATGAAAAATTTAATATATTTTATAAAAAATATTTATAATTTTTTTTAATTATGACTTCAAACTCAACATTCCACAAGCAGCATCAATAGTTCGTCCTGGAGAGCCACGATAAAAAGCTAAAATACCGTGTTTTCTGAGTTCGTTTTGAAAATGGAGGACTTCTTCTTCTGTGGGTCTTCGCCATTGATGAAATTCTGTATTAAGAGGAATCAAGTTGAATTTGCAGTGCTTGATGAACTTTGAAATACGAACCAACTCTCGGATGTGGTCAGAAGACATGTTGACTTCTGGGATCAAAACATATTCAAAAGTGATATTCTTTCTATAAAGTTTCACATAGGTTTTGAGGACCTTCAATAAATCTTTTAATGGGTATTTTTTATTGATATCCATTAGTTCACTTCTGTTTTCTGAAATTGGGTGGTTTAACGAGACTGCTAAATTGAATGGCTGTTTTTCTTTGATGAAACGTTCTATCGCAGGAACAACCCCTGCAGTAGAAATCGTGATATGCCTTGCCCCAAGATTTAACCCCAAAGAGTGATGCAATAAGTGAGCAGATTTAATCACTTTATCATAATTATAAAAAGGTTCCCCCATGCCCATATACACTATGTTCGTCAATCTTTCTCGAATAAAAGGAAACTCAGGATTTCTCATTCGAATCATGATGTAGACTTGTTGGAGGATTTGCCATGTTTCTAAATTCCCTTTGAAGGGAAGCTGACCTGTAGCACAAAACACACAATTCAAACTACAACCGCTTTGAGAAGAAACACAAGCAGTCCGTCGTTTTTCGGAAACAATCCATACAGACTCAAAATTTCGTTGTAAACTCACTTTGGGATTAGGAGACTCAAAAAGGAATTTTTCTGTTCCACAATCACTACTTAATGCTTCAACTATCTTTCGGTTTTTGATTTGTAAAGTGGAGAATAATTGACGTTCTTCGAAGATCTTTAAAACTCTTTTTGGGATTTCTGTGAATTCGCTTAAAGAAAGTGCTAAGTGTCGATGAATACGAATAAAGATTTGCTTTGCTCGGTAAGAAGGTTCTCCCAACTCACGAAAAAAGGTTTCCAATTCCTCGATTGTGAGTTCTCCTAAATGCATATTATTCTTTAAGAATCACTTTTTTTGAATATTGGCGATTTTTTTTGATCCTACCTAAAACTCTTGGAGTCTCAGAAAGATAAGGTAGGGTCCAGTCATTTTCCCATTGAGGGAATTCTGGGAAAAATTCTTTCTGAATGGATTGGTATTGTTTTTTGTATTCTTTGATTTTAGTAGGTAGTTCTTTTTGTAATGTGGGAACGTCTTTTTCTCTGATGATAGCTATCATTCCAAACCCACAGTTGAATACTTTGATCATTTCTTGAAAATCTAAGTTCCCTTTTTGGGCAATCTCTCGAAAGGGTGTTTCCAGCTCCCAAGGTTGTAATTCCACATAATGATCGTCTGGAAGTATGCGAGGGATGTTTTCGATAAAACCTCCTCCTGTAATATGCACCAAGCCTTTGATTAGTTTTGATTCTATCAAATCTCGTAAAATCTTCTCGTATAAAACCGTAGGTTGTAAAAAGATTTTTTCTTTTATGAAATCTCTATTTGCGATTTTGTCAGCAAAGGGATTGGCAGGATCGAAAAACAATTTTCTCACCAAAGAAAGTCCATTGGAATGAACTCCCGATGAGGGTATGCCCATCACGATATCTCCTTCTTGTATGGAGTGAGGAAGTAGGTTTTCTTTTTCGGCTACTCCAATTATGAATCCTGCTAAATCAAAATCATCTGGGTTTTTCATTACATTTGGATGTTCGGCTGTTTCTCCCCCAATCAAGGCACAATGAATCAGCTTGCATGCCGAAGCAATGGAACGAAGAACAAGAGAAATTTTTTCCTCATCTAATCTTCCAACAGCCACATAATCCAACAAAGCCAAAGGAATCCCGCCAGAAACCAAAAGATCATTCGCACACATCCCCACTAAATCAAAGCCGACAGTATCATAACGATTCAAAAAAGTAGCATAAAGTAGTTTGGTTCCCACCCCATCTGTGGATGTTAAGAGTACTGGGTTCTTCATGGATTTAACAAAACTCAAATCCAACCAACTTGCAAAACCACCAATATCAGACAACACGTGGGAATGAAAGGTCTTCTTTATGAAAGGAACAGTTTTCTGTATCAATCTTTGCGCTGCTTGAGTATCCACACCCGCTTGTTTGTAAATCTCTGAATATTCACTTGTATGCATTTAGATTCCATTTTTTATTTTTTGCCAAGATAAGAAAATGTTTTTAGGGATGAATCGAGCGAAAAAATCATGATTTCGAAAAAAATCCAAGTAAGAGTTCTTTCGCTTTGAGGTAATACTTCTAACTGAGAAATGTTTGAGCTTGTTGATGTGAGTAAATATTTATTCTTTCGGGTTTTGTGAGTTTTGAATTAATTTTCGTTCTAAGCTTTAAACTTAATTTGATAAATTTAATCTTGACTTGTAAAAGAATTTTAGAACGATATCTTCATGCAGGATGTTGAAATCAAAAAACGGATTTTGGATTGGTGCGGACCTAATTTTCCTTTGGAAATCAGAGAAGAAGCAGCCAAAATCTTTCATCGTTATCTTCAGGGAGATCGTTCGGATGATGTCTTTGCCTTCATGACTGAACTTAAGTTTGGAACAGGTGGGCTTCGAGGTGTGATTGGCTTGGGACCTGGAAGAATGAATGAATATACTGTTGGAAAAACTACATTAGGTTTTGCGAATTATCTTTTGAAAGAATTTAAACAACCTTCAGTTGTGATTGCTTATGATTCTCGTCGAAAGAGTTTTGATTTTGCTAAGATCACAGCTGGAATTTTCGCTAATAAAAACATCAAAGTTTATCTTTTTGATCAAGTAGCTCCAACACCCATTTTATCCTATGCCATTCGTAAGCTAAAAGCAAGTGGAGGAGTAGTTATCACAGCAAGTCATAATCCCCCTGAATATAATGGCTACAAAGTATATCAGGATGATGGTTCCCAAATCGTAGGAGAAACCCAAACAAAAATAGAAAAAGAAATCGATGCCATTCCTGACTGGAACATCCCTTTTCTTGACTCAGAGGACCCAAAATTCAAAGAAATGGTAAAATACATTGGTGATGATATAAAAAAAATGTATTATGGCGAATTTGATTCGATTTTTTTTGTCAAAAAAGCAGAAAAACCCATCAAGGTAGTTTTTTCGCCACTACATGGGACATCAGGCAAGTGGCTTCCAGAGCTCTTAGAAAAATACGGAGTTGAGGTGATACCCGTCAATGAGCAAATGGAGCCCAACGGAGAGTTTCCCACAGTCAAATACCCGAACCCCGAAGAACCCGAAGCTCTAACTTTATGCAAAGAAGTAGCTCAAAAAGTAAAAGCAGACCTTTTTGTAGCAACAGACCCTGATGCAGATCGCATGGGAACAGGTATTCGAGACTCCCATGGAAATTACGTTCTCCTTACTGGAAATCAAATAGGAAGCATTCTTTTGGCATACTTAGCAGAAAAAATAAAAAGACATAATGACAAACGTTACTTTGTCTATAAGACAATCGTTACGACAAACTTACAAAAAGAAATTGCGAAAAAGAACAATTTACACATAATCGATTTACTCACTGGATTTAAATACATTGCAGAGCAAATGCGTTGGATCGAAGAAGGAAAATACATCTACAATCCCAAAACAGATGTATATTTATTTGGAAGTGAAGAGTCCTATGGATATTTACCCATTGATTTTGTTCGAGACAAAGACTCTTTGTCATCGACTTTGCTATTAACGATGGCTGCAATCGAGAAGGGAAATCTTTTGTCTTATTTGGACGAAATCTATTTAAAGTATGGTCTTTATTTAGAAGACCTCAAATCTGTAGCGATGAAAGGATTGGATGGCTTACAAAAGATGAATCAAATCATTGAAAAATTACGTTCAACCCCCCTTATAGGAAAAACCTTAGATGATCGTAAAATCATCAAAGTCTATGATTATAAATACCAATGGATCAATCAAAAACCTGATCCTGAATACTTTAAAATCCTTCCTAAATCTGATGTAATCCAATTCGAACTTGAACCAGAAGGGCTTTTGACAATTCGGCCTTCAGGAACTGAACCTAAAGTAAAAATCTACATTAGTCTTCGCTCAAAGGAACATCCGCAAAGCATAGAAGAACTCAAAATACGAAAAGAAGAATTAGAAAAAGAAATAAATACCATCATGGGGTATTTTTTAGCTATTTCTGGGCTATCTTAAGTAAGTTAAGTTTTTAGGTTGGAACTTCAGAATTGTAAGAGAATTAGCAACGACTGTGATGGAACTCAAAGACATAAAAACAGAACCCACAAAAGGGTTGATAAAACCTATCATTGCTAAAGGAAGTAGTAAAGTATTATAAAGGAACGAAAGAAATAGATTTTGTTTCATCTTTCTTAAAGTATAACGTGAAAGATCAATCATGTTTTTAATCACAAGTAAATTTGGATTGAGAAGCAAAATTTCGGAAGAATATAGAGCTAATTTGCTGGCATCAACAAAAGATATCCCCAAATCAGCTTGTTTTAATGCGATAGTATCATTAATTCCATCACCTATCATCAAGACCTTTGCATTCTTTTGTAATTCTTTGATGATTTTTGCTTTCTCTTCTGGTTTTAAGGAATGATGGACCTCATGAATCCCAATTTGTTGAGATACCCAACGGGCGTTTTTTTCGTTGTCTCCTGTTAGTAAGACTGTTTTGAAGTTTTTGTTTATTTCAAAGATCAATTCCTTCGCGTTTTCTTTTATTGTATCTCGTAATAGAAAAATTGCTAAAACATTTTTTTCGTTTTTGAGTTTTCTTTCAAAACCTAAAAATACCTCCACTACTCCTTCTTGAAAATCCCATTCATCTTCTATCAAAAATTCATTCTCAAAAAACCATTTTCTTGATCCCAAATAAAGGCAAAACTTGGAATTCGATAATTTTATCCCAGATCCTGAGACATACTGAATTTCATACTTTTCTTTATCCAAACTCTGAATGTCTAAGTCTTGATTCTCATAAGGATTTTTTAATAATTGTAATTTAAGAGATGACCAGTTTTTTTCTAAATGTATAAAAGAAGTGGTGATGGGATGTTGGAGAAGAATCATTTTTTGATACTGATTGATAACCTTGATGATTTCATATAAATCTTTTTCAGGAATAAAACTTAAAATGGACTCAAACGAAAAATTTCCATATGTGAGTGTTCCTGTTTTGTCAAAGGCAACGATCTTCGCTGTTCCTAACAATTCGAGAGAAGTTGAATTTTTCACTAAACAACCCCAAGAAAAAAGTTTTTGAACTCCCGCCAACACAGCGGTAGGAATAGAAAGACTCAGAGCACAAGGACAAGCAACGATCAATGTTGATAAAGTGATCAAAATCGCATTCGGTAGGTCATTTCTATAGAAATACCAAAAAGTAAAAACAATTCCAGACAAGATCAAAACAAAACCAATAAAAATGGCCGAAGCTCTCTCGGCTAAGCTCTCTGCCCGAGACTTATCTTTGATACTATCTTCTGCCATTTGGAGGATTTTGGAAATTGTGCTTTCTTTTTTGGTATTGATCACTTGAAGAAAAAGAATTGATGGTGAGATATTTTTTGAGCCTGAAATAATGAACTGATCTTGAACTTTCAATATGGGTTTGAATTCCCCCGTCAGAGAAGCTTCTTCTACTTCTGCACTCTCGTTTAAAAGTCTAGAGTCCAAAGGAACGATTTCATTCGGATAGACAAGAATAACGTCGTTTTTTTCTACCAAATCAATATTTGTGAATTCAAAATCATTTTCTTTGATGTCAATTTGTTCTGAATTTAAGAAAAATGTATTACCAACGATTTGAATATAATGATAATTTTTCAACTTTCTTACAATTGAAGGAAGCAACGAAACTAAATTAGAAGTATGATGATAGGTCCTTAGTTTGAGTCGACTTTCTATAAACCTACCTGTCAAAATTGCAAATACAACAAAACAAATAGCATCAAAAAATACTTCTTTATCAACTTGATGGGTGAAAGTTATGTAAATACTATAAACATAAGCGAGAGTTATACCTGCACTTGTCAAAATATCCATTCCTAAGATTCTGTGCTTCAAAGAATAAAAGGCTGAGCGAAAAAATTCGGTAGCACTATAAAAAAAAACAGGTGTAGCAAAGAAAAAACTTATATAATGTAAAAATTGCTTCATGAAGGGATCAATATAATCAAAATATCCCGCATAAAGAGCTGCACTAATAAGCATGTTATTTCCAGTAAAGAAACCTGCAACTGCCATCTTCTTGAGGAGCTTATCACTTTTCCATTTCTGGGGTTGTTCTAATTTTTCATCGATGGGAATTACTTCATAACCGATTTTATATATATTTTTTACAATATCTTTTAGAGAAATTCTTGTAGGATCCCACTTTAAGTAAATTCGATTGGCTGAGTAAGAAACATTTACCTCTAATACTCCATCCAAGGAAGAAACCACTTTTTCATTAATCCAAACACAAGAAGCACAGTGTAAACCTTTGATATAAAAATTACTTTCTTTAAATTTAGTTATTTGGTATGATGTATCTTGAAGACTTTTTTCGGGGAGCTGTTTTTCTATAAATTCAAAAATACTAAATTCGACATTTTCTTTAGGTTTTTCAGCATAATCTTCTCTCTTCAGATAATAGGAACCATAGCCTATACTGTTAATGAATAAGTAAGCTTGTTTACATCCATTACAACAAAAATATAAGGTTTCTTGTTCGTTCTTGATTATATGTTCATGATTAGTTACTACATCACCACAATGATAACATCGAATACTCATGATGGTCTAACAAGTTGAATATATCGATAGACAACAAACGAAACTATTGAAACAAATATAATATACAAAATAAGCTTATATAAAAACTTCAGCAGTTTTTTCTTTTTTGCTTCTTTTTTGAGTTTACCACCTTCTATTAAATATAGTTTTGCTCTTTTATCGTTTTGGTATTGGATTGAAATTTCCATAAACTCTTACAACTTCTTTATGGTTTTATCATAATCATCATCATCATCCAAGATCATTTTATGAGCAATATATTCAGTATCATCATATTGTTTAGTTTTCACAGACCAAAAAAACAATCCCAAAAAGATTAAAGCCAGTATTGCTGCTAATGGTATGGTAATATATAATGCTTCCATGTTATTCCACCTGAAATTTTTTATTCATATAAATTGCAGCATCTTTTTCTGGTCTAATTTCTAAACTAAATTCCCAAAAACCTGCTTTTGGTATTGTTATTACCTTTTCTGTTCTTATCGTATCATTTGCCAATATAAAGTCTTTCTCTAAAATTTCCACATTAAATGTTTGTTTTATGGTAGCAGGTAAAGAAATTTTTAATATTATTACTTTTCTCTCTTTATCAGAAAAAAAGTCATTGATAACTTTTTTATCTTGGTTTTTGATTTCGATTATCAGAGGAAATTCTCTCTTTATAACGTTCTTATCCCAAATGTTAACATTTGCTTCCCATTTTTTTTCTTTTGCCTTTTGAAATTCTTTGTTTCTATCAACGTAATTTAATCCTTTCTCGTAATACCTTGCATCAATAATAGGTTCGTAATTCTTTTGAGCTATGTAGATTGTTATTCCAATAGCACTAAAAAAAATAATGAAAATAAAAAAAACCAAATAGAATATTCTTTTTACAGAGGGGTGTAAAGGTTGCTTCATCATCATTTTCCTATTGACTATTAATTTCCCCATTTTTTTAGTTTATAGGAAATGTAAAATATGTTTTTACTTTTTTCACGTGTTTTGGATGATTCTTATCTTTGATTACAAAAGTTAATGGAACTGACGAAACATTGGGCTTTTTCTGATTCTCAGAATATTCTATGATATATCTAATTTTTTCGTATCCCTCTGGTTTGATTTGCAATTCTTTAGCACCACTCAACACTATAAAGTTATAATCACTCACAACATCAATTTCTACATCTAGTGGATCAAAAGACAAATTTCCTATATGGATTTCATAACCATTTCTCCAACCAATCCCAGGAATGTAGATATTTGATATTTCTTTATCCCTTAATGCTGATGTGTAAATTGGAACCCTTGTTGCTAATAGATATATGAATGCTGTCAATAAGACTATCAATATAGTTCCATAAACCACTGTTCTTGTTCGTAAGTATTTTACTTTACTGTTAGGATTTTCTACTTGATCAATCGTCTTATAGGAAATCAATGTTTCCTTATTGAATCTTCCCATCACATTCGTACATGCATCAACACATAAACCACAATGGAGACATCCAACTTGTAATCCTTCTCTAATATCTATACCGGTTGGACAAACGAGAATACAAAGTTTACAATCAATACAATCACCCTTATGTTGTCCGACCTTCTGTCCGGGTTGTTTTCTTGGTTCCCCTCTTTTGATATCGTATGTTACTATAGGTGAATGTTTGTCAAGTAGAGCCACTTGGAATCTTCCATAGGGACAGACTAATCTACACAAGTTTTCTCTAAAATACACCATGTTAAACATAGCTGTCCCGGTCCCAAGAACCATATAAATTACCCAATTTTGTGGGAAATATGTGGTAGGTACAAAAAAATCTAAATTTATGACTTGATGGATGGTTTCTTCAAATGGCTTAAAGTAACTTAAAAAAACAAAATTAAAAATTATTGACATGATAAACCAGACAATATACACAATAAACCAATCTGTTTTCTTCATCGATGGTTTACCAAATCTATCACCTATGATCCTCCTTGCGACACTATCATAAACTTCTGTAAATAAAGTCTGAGGGCATGCATATCCACACCAAAGCCTTCCTGCTAATGCAGTCCAAAAGAATAAACTAAAACCTAAAAACAAAAGTATAATGTGCAAAAAATACATTTCTTGAGGCCATATAATAAAACCAAAAACATAAAATTTTCTAGCTGGTATATCCAATAAAATTAATGGTATTCCGTCAATTCTTATAAACGGAAGGATAAAAAAAATAGCAAAAAGGACTATCTTTATCTTGTCTTTAATTTTTCTGTGTCTTCCATTAATGGGTCTCGCTATTACCATTTCTTAACTCCTTATTTATTTTCCGATTTCGTTCTCTATTATCCATATAAAAACAAAAAAAAATCGAGGCTATATAATTGCCTCGATATTGTAAAATTTTTTTATTTAGGTTGTAATGATGGGTTTTGAGCTGCTAAAAAAGCCATCACTTGTAGGATTTTTGCAGAACCTAAGCTATTTTTATGGGCAGGCATAGGACCTTTTGGTGGGTTTTGTTTGATTTGATTTTCTGAAATTCCTTCCATAATCAAATTATACACAATTTTGTCTGTCATTACGCCATTCTCAGCATGAAGCCATTGATTATCTTTTAGATTAGGTCCCACAATGCCAGATAGATCAGGTTTGTGACATGCTGCACAGTATTGTTGATAAATTTTCTCACCTTCTGCTATTGCTTTTGAGTCACCTCTTAATGGGTTAGAACCATCATCATTGAGTTGAGCTACAACTTCAGGATGGAGCTTTTTGTACAATGCTACTTCCTCTTCATATTGTTGTTCTTGAGACCATCCTGCAATTCCGTGCATGTATATAATATAGACAATCGAAAATGCCACGGTTCCATACAAAATCATCATCCACCAAACAGGTAACCAACCTGTTTTATCAGTGACTTCATAATCATCGTCTCGATATTCGTTGAACATAAAAACCTCCTTTTAATTTAAAGTATTATAGCGATAATGTTAATCATCATCAATAGCAGTATATTTGACATCCTCAAAGTCTTTTTTCTTTGAAGGACGAAAAATATACCAGACAATCACCAAGAATAAGACCCCCAAAATTGGGAGCCTTAAACCTTTGTAAATTCCGACCCAATCGATGTTTTCCATATGATTATTTTTGTATTGTATCTCTTCCTAACTTCAAGAGATATGCAACTAAAGCATCTCCTTTCGTTTTTCCCTGTAGCATCTCAGGAGCTTTTTGAATTTCCTCATCTGTGTATGGTACACCAAGGGCTTTTAGAGCTTTCATACTTGCCACTGTTTCTTCTATGTTAACAGGCGTTTCAAATAAATGTGGATATTGTGGCATCACTGAACCAGGAGATGTTTCTTGAGGATTAATCAGATGTGCTTTGTGCCATTCGGGGTTATTGTTTAAACTATATTCATGCCACAGATCTGGACCAGTTCTTTTCGAACCCCACAAGAAAGGTCGTTCGTATACGTATTCGTAAGCTTTAGAATAGGGTTCAGGTCCGTATTCTCGGTTTCGATCCCACCGATCGGTTTCCCACTTAAAGGGTCGAATCATCTGAGTGTGGCAGTAAAAACAACCTTCTTCTTGATAGACATTTCTACCTGCTAATTCTAATGCATTGTAAGGCGTGATATTGACAGGTCCTTTTACTTCTCCCATTAAGAAGAATGGAGGAATTTCAACCAAGCCACCTATTAGGGCAAAAACGAAAATCCAAACCAACAATACCATTTTATCTTCTACTTTATGACTTAACTTTTCATACCATTGCAAGTTTTTTTCTTCATGCTCATGATGTGCCATATATAACCTCCTTTTTTATAATCAAAATTCCCACCCCAACCACCCACAATTGTTTGGAAAAAATTAAGCTACTTTTACTCCTTCTCGTAGATCTACGTATTCGAAACCAGCACCAGCATTTTTAATGGTCATTGCAACATTGTAAACCATAATTAACACACCACTCAAGAACAATGTTCCACCAATAGCACGAATGAGTCTATATGGTGCCAATTGTTGGACAATTTCAACCCAGTTGGGATACATGAGGGCTCCTGTTTCATCTACAGCTCGCCACATTAAACCTTCTGTTACACCAGATACCCACATGGAAACTATATATAGTAATATACCTATGGTTGCTACCCAGAAATGTAATTCTGCTAATTTTTCACTATATAGCTTTGTATTCCACAATCGAGGAACCAAGTAGTAAATCGCTGCAAAACACATTCCGGCAACCCATCCTAAGCCACCACTGTGAACGTGTCCTATTACCCAGTCTGTGTTATGGGCAATTACGTTCACACTTCGAATAGACATCATTGGACCTTCGAATGTTGACATTCCATAGAACGTAATTGCGACCAACATGAATTTTAAGGTTGCATCTGTCCTGAGTTTTTCCTTAGCTTGTGTTAAGGTCATGAAACCATTCAACATACCACCCCATGAAGGAGCAATTAACATTAAGCTAAACAACATTCCTAAAGTTTGCAACCAGTTAGGTACTGCAGAATACAACAAATGGTGAGGTCCAGCCCACATATAAACGAAGATCAAACCCCAGAAGTGAACAATTGAAACTCTGTGGCTAAAAATGGGTAACCTGGTGTGTTTTGGCAAATAGAAATACATCATTCCCAAGATTGGATAGGTCAAAACGAATGCTACTGCATTGTGTCCATACCACCATTGGATGTTTGCATCTGTAATTCCAGCATAAATGGAATATGACTTCCAAAAAGAAACTGGCATTACTAAACCGTTCACTATATAAAGCATTGCCACCCCAATAAGCATGGAAGAGAAGAACCAGATGGCTACATACAATCTCTTTTCTTGTCTTTTCCAGATAGTTCCAAATATATTGATGGCAAAGATCACCCACCAAACAACTATTAAAAGGTCAATAGGCCATTCTAATTCATGATACTCTTTACTTTGCGTGATACCACCCAGAAGAGTTACCACTGCTAGCACAATCGTAAGTTGATACAACCAGAAGTGAATTCTTGATAATGTTTTAGAGAAAATCTCTGTTTTCAACAATCTTGGGAAAGCATAATACATACTTGCTGTGATGATACTGAGAGTGAAACCAAAAATGATCCCGTTCGTATGGACTGGTCTTAATCTTCCAAAGGTCAAATATGGGGGAAAATTCAAGTTGGGATAAACCATTTGAAAAGCAATAATGACCCCAACCAGCATCGCAGCTATACCCCAAACAATCCCTGATATCACCCACCAACGCACTATTTGATTATCATAGTCTAATGGTTTTGTTGACATAGCTTATACTCCTATGATGCATATTTTTTAAAAAAATTGAATTTTCAAGCATAAAATGGGCCCTCCAGGACTCGAACCTGGGACCAAGAGATTATGAGTCTCCTGCTCTGACCGACTGAGCTAAGGGCCCTTAGGAAAAGGTTGAGAGGTTGATAAATAACGAAAAAAAACACAAGCTTCCTTAAGCAATCACTTTTCAGAGGCAATCTAGCTTGTTCATTATTTATCTTTTTTACCACCTTGTCCTCCAGTCTTTAAACTGAAATCGAATCTCAATTCATAGATTGCTTTCTCTTAAATAAGAAATATTTTGTCTATTTTCATAGTCAATAATATTAAATCTTGGTTTGAAAAAAATTTATAATTTAATACTTTAAAGAATTAAATTTTATAGACCCATGATGGATTTAAAAAAGTCTATAGTTTTTGATGTAAAATATGAAGTCATGTTCTTTTCTAAATGATCAAAAAGTTTCATGACGATATACATAAACGAAAAACTAAACACAATCAACAAAATCGTTTTTATTAATACAAATTCATAAATATAAACATCTAAAATCCTAAGTATCCACGTATGAAAAATATACACGCCAAAAGACAGAGAAGCCAGTAAATCAATAGGAGCTTTGTATTTATGAAGCCATGAATCAATTTGTGCTGAATAAAACAGAAGAAACACACTCACGGAATAGATAAGGACTGAATAGCGATGGAAATGATCGAAGTGAAAAAATTCTATTTTGGATTCTGATTTTTGGATATATTCACCAATGATCCAGGAAAACGAGATGATGGCAAAAATAATCAAAATGATCTTTTTTTTAAAATCTATAGTTTTAATGATTTTATCTTGATTTTGCCTCAAGTAGATACCCAAATAAAAATAAAACAACCAAGAACCAAAAAAAGTCGATGGAAAAATAGGATAAGAAAATCCAAGCATTCGATATATATCATACGAGGGAGAATACGTAGATAATTGAAACACGAGCAGAAGAATAAGCAACCAGTGGCTGTGAACCTTTCTTAGTAAGGGAAACAATATATACATCTGAATAATGATAATAAAAAAATAAAAATGATAGTCTATCCCCGTAATGGTGAGGTAATATATAAGTTTACTTAGAAAGTCGTGAAAGCCATTTTTACTTTGCCATAAAAGAATCACTAATGTCCAAAAAAGAAATGGTAAAACAATTCTTATAGTTCTTCGTTTATAAAACTCCTTTATAGAGAAAGAAATAGAACTATCACCATACCTTGCATACAAACCATATCCTGACAGAATAACAAACACAGGAACACAAAATCTCGCAATCTGATTGATCAACACATAGAAAAAATCCCAACTAAAAATTTGTAAATGTTCAGAATAGTGTTTTTGAGCTGTATGAGTCGCATGGATGATTAATACTGCAATAATAGATATAATTCTCAAAAGATTCGTTTTCGTTATATTCATTATGAATACTCTTTTGAGTTATACTTAAATAACAATCAATTTTTTGTATTGTATATACCTTGAGCTTTTTTGTTTGTTCTTGACACAATTTTTTTTAAAAAAACAATCTCAAAACTCCAAATTTAAGGAGGGAAAATGAAAGTATATCGACTTTGGATTCTATTTTTATTTTTGTTTTTTTCTTCATGCCTTCTGATACAAAAACTCTTTATGCCCAAAGAGCCTGAATTTAAAATACGAGATGTTTCTCTTTATGATGCGAGTCTACAAAAATTCGTGATCAAAGTAGATACTGACTTTATTAATCACTACCGATTTGGATTACCTGAAACCAAACTCAACTTTGATGTGAAAATCAATCAACAATTCCTAAGCAAAATAGAATCAGGAAAATTCAAAGTGGCAGCTAAATCCTCAGTAAACCTGCCTTTATTTGTAGAAATCCGATATCAAGATTTATACAAAACCATCCAAACCTTTCTCAACCAACCGAAATTGACTTTGAGTCTTGATGGTGGAACCATGCTTCATTTAAACGTTCCAGGTCTACCAAAGCAAATCTATGTTCCATTTACAATAGAGAAAACCATTCCTTCTTTTGTCCCCAAAGTAGAATTAGAAGACATCGAACTACAAATCGAAAGGGTAAGGATGGATGGTTTCCCAATTGGAATTCCAAAAATGAAACTCATAGCAAAACTAAACATTCAAAATCAAGGAGGTAGTAAGTTTTTTCTCCAAGCTAATAACATTGCTTTCACCTTAGCAGATCAAGAAATCATAAAATTCCAACCTATTCAAACCACTTTTGATACAAAGCAAATGATTGATCTTACGATGGAATTACCCGATCCGGAAACAATAACAAAATTCCTAAAGAATCCCAAGAGTTCCTATTTATTGAAGGGAAACTTGGAATTCCAATTTGCAGATGTGGATATCAGTAAATTCAACATCCCCATTGAGTTTCGTGGGAAAGTAACACAAAATTTATGAAACTACTGAAGTGGTTTTACTTTTATTTTTTTCTTTTCATTGCCTTGATTCTCGTTTTCTTTTCGTTTTTTCCCATCTTGATGAAGTTTACTATTCCTACTGCTTTGATTTTGATTTTGATGGAATTAATACGATTGAAGTTAATCAAAAATGCGTTTAAATGGATATTTAGACGTGAAGAAAAACATTGGAACGTGGGAGCTTCGAAAATCCTATTGTTTTCATTCTTATCTATCATGATTAATCTTATTTTGTATTTGACTTTAAAGTTGATTTCAGAGTTTTTTTATATACAACCTCTTAAAAGAGAATTAGAGCGTTTTATTGCCATGTATAGCATGTATAGTATGTAATATGGTAATAATGTAATATGAGGATTGCCATTTTTACAGATACGTTCCTTCCCAAAATTGATGGAGTTGCCATATCGATTTATCAGTTTACAAACATTTTAGCTGCGAAAGGACATCATTTTTTGATATGTGCTCCTAAATATTCTGATGACGAAATTTTACAACATGAACTTCATCCGAATATCGAAATCCTCAGATTCAAAAGTGCCCCCTTACCATCGTATCCAGAAGTCAAAATAGTTTTGCCCTCACAAAAAAAACTACGATACGTAGCAAAAGAATTTAGAGCTGAACTCATCCACTTACAGACTCCCGGTTTGATGGGTCAATACGGTTTATTCATATCGAGGTTTTACCAAATCCCAATGGTAGGAACTTATCACACTTTGATTTCTGAACAAGAAATGTATATTTCTTTGTATAGACTTTTAAATATCGATAAATTGGCAGATTACATTCTTTTGGGAAGAAGAATCAAAAAAAACTTGGAGAAAATCGAAAAAAAAGTCACATCTAGCTTCAAAAAAGCTCTTCTATGGAAATACGCAAATAACTTTTATGAAAATTGTGAAGTTATCATCACCCCCACAGAACTCATACGTCGTGAATTGGTTGAAAAAGGTGTGAAAAAGACCATCGAAGTGATTTCCAATGGGATTGATTTCCAAATGTTTCAAGGAGTACCCAAAGAACAACTTAATCAACCCCCAAAACTTATTCATGTGGGAAGAATCTCCTATGAAAAAAATTGTGATGTTATCCTCAAAGCCTTCTATGAAATCAAAAAGCATATCCCCGGTGTTACATTAGACATTTATGGAGATGGACCAGCCTTGCGATCTTTAAAAATAGAAGCTCGGTATTTAAATATTCAAGATTCCGTTTTCTTTCATGGCTTTGTGGATCGAAAAGAACTCACAAAAATCTATCCTAAGTTTGATATTTTTCTGACTGCTTCAACAATGGAAACTCAGGGTTTAGTAGTTTTAGAAGCAATGGCAAGTGGACTTCCTTGCGTTGGAGTAAATTCCTTCGCCTTACCAGAGCTCATACAAAACGACATCAACGGCTATACCGTTGAACCCGGAAACCACAAACAGATCGCTGAAAAAACAATAGAAATCCTAAAAAACCCCGAGAAATTCAAA
Organism: Leptospiraceae bacterium; assembly: GCA_025059995.1. Classification (NCBI taxonomy): domain Bacteria; kingdom Pseudomonadati; phylum Spirochaetota; class Leptospiria; order Leptospirales; family Leptospiraceae; species Leptospiraceae bacterium. The sequence goes on along the minus strand of JANXCF010000007.1, from coordinate 58,411 downwards.
AAATTCTCCCAAAACAGCATCGAAATCGCAAGAAAGCATGATATTTACGAATCAGCAAGAAAACTCGAAGTCCTATACGAACAAGTGATAGAGGACTTCCAGAAAGAAAAATCATTCTTTAAATAAAAAGTGATCGCTTCATGGGTATGATTTCTTTAAGATGTATTTCAATCCGCTTTTGAAGTTCCCATAGTAGTTCATCTATTCTATCTATGCTTTTTTGAATGTGAAGTTGTTTTAAAAATTTTATAAAATTACTAAACTTTTTTTGTTTGATTTGTTGTAGGAAGAAAGAATAATAATAATCAATCACATTAGCAGTTGCATCACATTTTCTGCAATAGAAGTAGAGTTTTTCCTGCCACTTTGCTAGCCCATCCAAAGGATCATGACAAAAAGAACAATGCACCAGATCTCCCACGTACCCCATGAACATCAGAACACGAACCGAAAAAAAAAGTAAAAATATGCTCGAAAAATCCAAGGATAATTCTTCAATGATTTTTTTTACATCTTCTTTTTCTTTGAGGACGTAAGATTGTAAAAACTCTAAACCCTTCAGCAACAAAACATATATTTCTTTTAGTTCTCTTTGATCTGACATAGAAGCGTAATAAGTGATTTCTAGTATTTTTCCTAAGAGCTCAAAATTTTGATATTGAGATTTGAACTCCCAAAAACGCTCGATCAGTTGAATTTCTTTTACGTTTTGTGTTTCATTTATGTCCTTTTCGTAATAATCGATTTGGACAAGGTTTCCCAATTCAACTACGATGGGGTTTCTTCGTTTGGATTTTAAAATTCCATGAACTACAAATTTTTTTCTCGTATACTTTTGGTCATAGAGCTCCTTACATAAAACTTCCAAATGAACATCCGCCTCTTGAAAGACAGATTTTTTGAGGATTATCCCTTGGCATTTTTGGAGTTTCATTTATAAAGAGAATATTCAATTATCTTTCGATACAAAGTTCGCTGAGAAATTCCCAGGAGTTCTGCGGCTTTTTCTCGGTTTCCATTGACAAACTCTAGGTTTTTTTGAATGATTGCTTTTTCATATTCTTCTAATGAAATTCCAGGAATGATTGTGTCTAATAATCTCTTTTTTGAAGCAGGAGAAGGAAGTTCCAAAAGCTCTTCTGGAAGATCCTCAATTGTTAGAGTATCATCTTTTGCGAGAACGACCATTGACTCTAAAACATTTCGAAATTGTCGAATGTTTCCAGGCCAATCATAATTCTGAAAGAACTTCAAAACATCTTGGGACAGCTTGGTAATGCTTTTTCCATATTTTTCATTAAACTCAACAACGAAATGATTAAAAAGTAAGGGGATATCTTCCTTTCGCTCTCGCAAAGGAGGTAGTATCAATTTCGCAACAGCTAAACGATAATAGAGGTCCTCACGAAACTGCTTTTTTTCAACTTCTTCTAATAGGTTTTTGTTGGTTGCCGCAATGATTCGCACATCCACTTGAATAGGAGTCGTAGAACCAACACGATAAACAGTTTTATCCTCCATGACCCGGAGTAAACGAACTTGGCTTTCCATATCCAACTCCCCAATTTCATCCAAGAAGATGGTTCCCCCATTAGCGGACTCAAAAATACCCGGTCGATCCTTGTCAGCTCCAGTATATGCACCCTTCACTACTCCAAATAACTCTGCCTCCAAAAGGGATTTTACAATAGCACCACAATTGATCTTCACAAAGGGCTTATTCTTTCTTTGTGAATGTTTATAGATAAAATTTGCCAAGACTTCTTTTCCTGTTCCTGATTCTCCTTCAATGAGAACCGTGATTTCCGTTGGTGCGATTTGTTTGGCTTTTTCATAAACCTTTTGTATATTGGCGGAGACTCCTATAAAAAAACTTTCGTTTTCGTTGATTTCTGATAGTTTCTTCTTGAGTTCTAAATTTTCAATCTTGAGTAGTTTTGTATCCAAGCAGGATTGGATTTTGTGATAGAGATGTTCCAACTCCACAGGTTTGACCAAATAATCCCATGCCCCTGATTTTAAAGCCTCAACTGCGCTTTCCACATCAGGTTGTCCTGTGATAAAAATTACAGGAATATCAAAATTTTTGCTTTGAACGAACTTGAGGATTTCTAATCCATTCCCATCGGGGAGTTTCAAATCACTCAAAATCAAGTCTATTTCAGCGTTCAAATTTTCTATCAAATTCACGGATTCGGATTTTTTTGCCGACTCTAAAATCTTGAAGCCTTTCGATTGTAAAAATTCCTTTATTCCTTCTCGGTAGGTTTCATTATCTTCAATGAGTAGTAGGGTTTTTTTGAGCTTCTTTTTCATAAGGAAATTTCTGACCAATATTTTTCATAGAATTTCCATAAAAATAAATCGTAAATACCGTTCCTTCTCCTTCCTTGGAAACAAAATCAATTTCACCACCCATCTCTTCCACCATTTTTTTGACTAAAGCTAAACCCAAACCACTACCATCTTGTTTTGTTGTGAAGAATGGCTCAAAAATACGACCCTGTATAGACGACGGAATTCCCGGACCGTTGTCTGCTACCCTAATATATGGAAGTTCATTTTCTATCCCAGTGGAAATTTCAATTTTTCGTTTTTTTGTGGCGTCTTTATCCGTGTAAAATGCTTGAATGGAATTGATGATGAGGTTAATCAAGATTTGCTTTACGAATAAGGGATCAATCTCAAAATGAGCTGGTAGTCTTCCGGGATAAAAATAAATAGAAGCTTGAACTTTGTCAGCCTGTGGCTTCAACAAAGAAACGATGGAAGGTATGAGTTCATTCAATTCTAAAAGTGTAAAATTTCTCTTCTCTGCTCGAATGATTTTTATAAATTCCTGCAATAAGCGGTTTAGACTTAAGATTTCTTTTTTGATGATTTCTACTCGTTTTAGCATTGCTTCCCGCAAGGAAGGATTTTCTACTAATTGGATTTGATTTTCTAAAAGTTGTAAATGAAGATGGATTGCTGACAACGGATTTTTGACTTCATGAGCAAGTCCAGCTGCTAATACAGGCAGAGCTTCATTTTGAATATTCGATAAAGGAAGGGATAATACATTTGGTTTTTCAATGGCTTGTTTGACATTTTTCTTTTTTAGGGCTTTTTTTTTATTCATAGCGAACGTCCAATACTTGCACAAAGAAAAAATAAATATCATCTGAGGAAAGGTATTTCTTTTTTTCCATTTCTAAAAAACTTCGTAAAAACAATCTAGGCACTTCTTTTGAGTCTAAAATCAAAATTTTATCTGGGACATTCTCTACAAAATCTCGTTTATAAAAAGACAACCCTATATAAAAGTTCTGGTTTTTATTTTTGTATTCCAAAAGAGAGTTTAGGATTTGTCGATTCGAAAGGCGGATCCAGAAAGCTTTAGTTTCATCTTTTAGTAAAACCTTATAGTATGTTTGATTTGAACGAAGTTGTTGGGAAGCTTTGTGAATTTGTCTTTCCAAATCAGAAACCACGCTGCTTGCATATACCAACTTGGTTTTGTTTTTCTTCTCATAAGCCGAACATACCCAATCCAAATCTAACTCAGATGGTGTGTAAAGATACATTTCCAATCTGGGACATTCTTTTATGTTATAAATACTTTTTAGATACTCAACTTGATATTCTTCTTCACAAAGTGATAAGATTTTCCCATAGCGAACGAAAAAACTACGAAAGCCGTTCTCATACCCACAAACCCTTCCATAAACCACAGGGACGAATTCTACATTTTCTATGTTTCGAAAATTTTCTAGTTCACTCCACACCTCTAAGGGCAGTTTATAGGTCTGAAAAATTTTTACTCTGATCCCTTTCGTAGTGATTGTTTTTAAAAGAAACCCCAATTCTCGAAAATATCGATCTGTTTGTAAAGAATCAAAAAAGATCCAGAGTTCCGACTGATAAGGTATCAATTCTCTTTGGATTTGTCGAAGAGAAAAAACTAAATCTTCTGTATGCAAACTTTCTGAGGGAATGTATTCACTAAAATCTTTTATTAGCTTTAGATTTTGATTTTTATAAACAACATAAAGATGATGGAGTTCTGGATTTAGGGAAGAACGAAGGATGGGAAGTAAAGAACTCATGGAACCAGAACTATCTAAAAGAACAAATATTTGATTTTGTTTTTGAAATTTCGACAACCATCGTTGGTATTGAGGATTTTCCACCAAGAAAGGAAGGATTTTTTTCAGGTTGTTTGCTAAAGTAGATTGGAGTTTGTCGATCTTTGTTTGGGTTTTGATTTGATATAGCTTTTGCATGGTTTTACAAGAAAAAATGACTTGATATAATTGCACACTCTCAGAAGTTAAAAAATATGCTTCCCCCACGTGAAAATACGAAAACTCATTTTTTCCACAAATCTCTAAAAGCTGCACACGAGCCTGTAGCTCCGTCAAACCTTCTTGATATTGAGGATAATCCAAATTTAGTTTTTCCGACGAAAGAAAAGTATATTGAAACTGAAGTCTTGCTAAGAATATGGTTGCATCCTGCAAAAGCACTGGTAATTCCATAGGAGAAAGAATTTTATCTGATGAGTTTTGGACATAAAAAGGGAAGATCGCAAGATGTTCAGGAAAAGTTTTAGGATAAATGTTCCCAATAACCAAAACTCCCAAAAGATACCAAAGCTTCATCTTCTCTTTATTTTTTTCATTTTTTGGAGTTGTCAAATACAATCCCCGAAAAGTCCCCTACCTCCTAATCATCATGATTTTTTTTATGGAAAAGATTTTATTCAAATCATTGGGTATGGGCGAATCCCAAATTCACAAAAAGAACCTTACGAACACCGGCTCAATCAATGTGTCAAAGAAGCACAAATCCACGCTCACAGTAAATGGCTCGGGATAACAGAGAAATACATCGAATCCCAAAGGCTCTGGTATGATCAACTAAAAAACAATTATTATTCCCTTTGGCGTAAATGCCTTGATGAAGCAAAAATCCAAGAAATCATACCCATTTTCCCAAATCAATGTAAAATCATTGTTCATTATTATTGTGATCCACAGGAATGGTAATGCTTTAATTCAACGTCAAAAACTGAATCACAACCAAATTTTTGTTGACATAGAGAAAAAATTTTGTTTTCCCAACTTTTAAAGTAAGAAAGCTTTTTTTCGATAATCTTTATGATGGCGGGTATAAGTTTTCCTAATGATATTCATCGAGCTTATCCTAATCCTCACGACCCGCATGATGTGATTCTAAAAAATCAAGAAAAAATTCCTCAAAATGATCCCCTCAAGCACTTCCAAGAAAAAAACAAAGAACAAAACGAAGAAAAAAGGGTTTCCTTAGAAGAACTGCAAAAATCCTTGATAAAACCAAAAGAAATCAAAAGGCTAATTTACTTAGCCATTCCCTTTACAAGACACTTTATTACTGAGCTGGACAAAGAACCCAAAGGATTTTATTTCGATAGTCAAGGATAAATTAATTCTTCTTTTGAGTTAAGAGTTCATTTTTACGTTGAAGCAAGTGCTGTGCGTATTTGCTATTGAGATTCTTCATGTGCTCTAAGGTTTTTTTTATGGCTTCTTCGATTTCTTCTAAGGTCATCTTGTTGATCTTTTTTCGCTTGGGTTTTTCTTTTGCCATGTATCCAGTTTTTTTTTTATCAAAACAAATTCAACTGATTTTATGAAGTCTCATTGTCATCATGAAGTCCATATTTCTTACGAAGGCTCTTACAAAAGGGAGTTTCATATAGGGGATTTTGAATACAACTCGCTTCTTCATACCGATTCAATTGTAAAAATAAGAGATATAAAACCTTTCTGTAAAAGTCCTCTTGTAAGATAGATGAAGGTTTGATGGAAAGAAATTCTTCTGTTTTTTGGAGAGCTTCTTCAATTCGCCCGAGATTTAATAAAACATAGACCATTTCCAAATAGGCATCAATTTGAGTATTAGAAAACTCACTTGCTCCTTTGTATCGATCTAAAGCCAATTGCCAGTATTCTTTTTGTTGAGTTTGATTCCCTTTTATGACGTATAGTCTTGCTTGACTGAGAAAGTAAGTTCCCAACTCCGAAGGTTCAGAAACAAAAATTAACTTATCAAAAAAGTGAAGATATTCTTCTAAGTAGATAGCATTGCATATAGGATCATCACTGGGACATTTCAATATGGCTTCATGCGGGACATATCTATTCACATAATTTACTAATGCGAATTTATAATTCGGTTCATCTCGTAGAACTTCCAGTAAATTCAAATCCAAATCAAAGGGGAATCCCCAAGCTTGAGGATTTTGTTTTTTCATTTCGTTATAATAGCGACTTTCCCAGTAAAGGATGTATTGATACCAATAAGGCTTTCCTTCTTGAGGAAGGCATAATGCATCAAAGCATTCTTGTAAAAGTAAAGGAAGTAGAATTCTCTTTTGGTCTTTCGTTATGTTTTCTGGGATTATGTAAGCGTACTTGATTGCTTCTTTGAGAAGTAAAATGGCTTGATTTACGTATTGTTGTTTTTCCTGCCAATAACTGGTGGGTTGCACCGTTATGAAGTTTTTTTCAAAAGAAAATAAATTATACTTTTTGATAAAATCCCAGCGATAACTATCATCAATCAAAATGGTTGATTGGATTTCTTGAGGACAAATTTCCTTCATGACCTTGAGGTTGACTTGATGTTTCTCTAAAATTTCTACAGCTGGTAGAAAAAAATCATGATAAGCTTTTTCTGGATTTTGTTTTTGAAATGGTTGCGGGTTTGTCGTAAGGCGGTATAGAAACGATACCCATTGATAACGATAGTAATAAATAAAAAAACCAACAATCAACCAAAACAATCCAAAAAGCAAAAACAAGTTTTTATACTTTAGGATTTGTTTCCATAAGATATAAAGCATATTTCGTATTCCCCAAAAAATTATTTTTCATCAATACAAAAAAATGTAGAAAACACAAAGAATTTAATAAACTTTGACACATGGCAAATTCCAAAACAAGAAATGTCAAAAGAAAACATCGAAAAAGGATACGAAAACTAAAAGAAAAAAGAAAATTACAAAAAATGCAAGCTAAAAAATCCAAATCCTCAAATCCATAATCATGAAGCCAACAATTTTGCTTTTTTTGTTTTTTATCTTGATTACTTTTTTTCATGCTAATGCTGAGGAAAACAAAACCACAGAAACCTACTTAGAAGAATACAAACAAAAGCTCAAGGAATTCTATCAACCTCCCAATTGTTTTTTGTTATCTTTTCGAACGAACTTGAATATCCCCCAGTATGGTCAACAAAATGCTGAAGGTTCGGTCAGAGCCGATAACGTAAACCAACGCATTCGAGTTATCTTGATTGAACCGACTTTGGGTTTAACCATCAGTTGGATCACAGTGATTGACAAAATAGCTTATTTATCCCATCCGAATAAAGAAGGAGTTCTAAAACTCCCTCTTAAAGACGTTTCTTTGGGTAGCGTAGTAAATAACCAAATCCAAATCCCTTTTGCGTTGTTTCAGGACATACTTTTTGGGAAGCTCCCTACCGAACTTTTCCAAACCCAAGACTGGAAATTCGAAAACCAACAATGGATTGTTCAATATACACAAAATGGAGACGTAATCACTTTTTACTTTCGAAATGAAGATCCCCTCCGCCTCGAAAAAGTTATCTACCAAAAACCACAAGACTCTTACTATGCAATAGTGAACTTTGTTGATAAATTTTACGAAACAAAATACCCCAAGCAACTCAAAATACAAACCTTCCAAAACAAAACTGCTTTAGAATCCATGACGATAAACTTTTACAAATACATTGACACAACCAAGTGTAAAAACGAACACTTTCCTGTTAAATAACGTTTTTTCTTCCTCAAAGGAAAATTATTTGACATCTGATTTTCTTATCAGGATTTCAATGCAATAAAAAAGGAGGAAAGAGAAAATATGAAATCCCAAAGAGAAAATTGGGGGTCCTTGATTGGCGTTGTTCTTGCTGTGATGGGAAGTGCGATTGGGTTAGGTAATTTCATTCGCTTCCCCGGGCTTGCTGCAAAATACGAAGGTGGAACCTTTATGATTCCTTATTTCTTTGCTCTGATCTTTTTAGGAATTCCCATAGCATGGATGGAATGGACCATCGGAAGAACAGGGGGACAAAAAGGATTTCATTCAACTCCAGGGATATTTCGTATTTTATGGAAAAATCCGTTATCTCCTTATTTAGGTTTTTTAGGACTTTTGGTACCAGTAGGAATTTTTATGTATTATATCATCATCGAAGCTTGGAGTTTATATTATGCTTTTTTGTATCTTGTGGGAAGTTTTCCTTTGTTCAATAACGACCCCAATGTTTATAAAGAATTCTTTGTTCGTTCTACCGGAATCAATCAAGACGGGATTTTGTTTGATACCCGACAAACTCCGGTTCTTTTTTTTGTTTTATTTTGTTATCTCTTGAACATGTGGATAATCTATCGTGGTTTGGTAAAAGGGATTGAAGTGGTCAGTAAAATTGGCATTCCCTTGTTGTTCGTAATCTCTTTCGTGATTTTAATTCGTGTTTTGACGTTGGGAACACCAAACCCCGAGCACCCTGAAAGAAATGTCATAAATGGTTTGGGTTTTATGTGGAATCCGGATACATCAGAAAAATCGTTTTTTGAGTCTTTGTTGAATGCCGACATGTGGCTTGCTGCTGCTGGTCAAATTTTCTTTTCTCTTTCCGTAGGATTTGGCGTGATAATTACTTATGCAAGTTATCTCAAAAAAGATGACGATGTGATTCTTTCTGGAACAACCTCTGCTGCCGGAAATTCCTTCGCTGAGGTCGCCTTAGGTGGTTTGATTACTATTCCAGCTGCTTTCATTTTTTTAGGACAAGAAGGAATAACTGATAGCGTCTTTCAATTGGGGTTTATTACACTTCCGAACGTTTTCGAAAAGATGCCTTTGGGAGGACTTTTTGGTTTCTTGTGGTTTTTTCTACTTTTTATCGCTGCGTTGACAAGTTCAATTTCAATGCTACAACCTGCCATCGCATTTTTCGAAGAAGGATTAAATGTCGGACGTAGAGCAAGCATTAGTCTACTTTCTTTTGTTACGTTGATGGGAACTTTGTTTGTGATGTTTTTTTCGAAGGACCTAATTGCTTTGGACAATATGGACTTCTGGATTGGCACATTGGGGATTTTTCTTTTAGCAACCATCCAAATCTTGATTGGTGGGTGGATTTACGGAGCTGAAAAAGTCTATCAAGAAGCACAAGTAGGTTCCATCATGAAAATCCCAAGGCTTTTTGTTTTTGTGATAAAGTATATTTCTCCTGCATATTTACTGATTATCTTCATCAGTTGGTTATACCAAAAACTTCCACTATATGTTGAGACCCTTGTCCAAAATCCAACGGCAAGAATTACTTTTTCCTTCGTGGTGTTGTTATCTTTGTTTTTTATTTTACTCATTGCTCAAGCAAACCGGAATTGGAATAAACAAAGTCAAGGAGTATGACTATGACGATTGGTGGTTGGATCATCATGATTTTTTCGGTTTCTTTTGTTACGATTTTGTTTTTTTGGTCCTTGTATTTGGTGTTAACCCACAAAAAGGCGATTGAGCACCTTCATTCTACTTTGGATGAAACACCAGACATCAAAGAAGACACATAACTTATGGTTTCTATTAGTGCTGCCATCATCACCTATAACGAAGAGCAAAACATTCGTGAATGTATACAATCACTACTTGAGATCTGCGACGAGATCGTAGTGCTTGACTCCTATAGCACAGATCGAACGAAAGAAATTTGTTTATCTTTCGATAAAGTAAAATTTTACGAACATCCCTTCGATGGACATGTGGAACAAAAAAACCGAGCCATTGAACTTTGTAGCCATGAGTGGATACTATCTTTGGATGCCGACGAAAGGGTATCCGAAACCCTCAAAAAAGAAATCCTCTTTTTGAAAAATCATCCTGAGATCATGAACCAGTACACGGGATTTCAAATCCCTCGTCTGACCTACCATTTAGGAAAGTTTATTTATCATAGTGGTTGGTATCCCCAAAGGAAATACCGTTTGTTTCGAAAAGGGTTTGCGAAATGGGAAGGAGAAAACCCTCATGACTATATCGTCATCCAAGGAAAAGGGAAAAAACTCAAAGGAGACATCTTGCATTATAGTTTTAAAGATCTCTCCCATCAGATTGATACCATCAATAAGTTTTCTTCTATAGTTGCTTTTAATCGTTATCATCGAAAGAAAAAATTCAGTGTTTTTCGATCAATCTACAAACCCATATCGAAGTTTATAGAAATCTATTTCGTAAAAAGGGGTTTTTTGGATGGTTATCCTGGTTTTATTATATCTGTTGCCTCTGCTTTTTCTTCTTTTCTGAAAGAAGCAAAAATCTATGAACTAAAACATCAATTCATTGAACGCCCATCAAATCTACGAAAAGACTACCAATACCAAAAAAAATCATGAAATCTCGATATTTACTCATTACATCAACAATACTATTTCTAAGCTTGGTTTTTTTTTTATTTTTGAACTCATCCCCGCAACAAGAAGCAACTCAAGTTTTGTTCACAGTACCCAGAGGGAAAAGTCTATCATATGTAGCGCAAAAACTAAAACAAGAAAACCTCATTCGGAGCTCGGATTTCTTTTTGGTTTTAGCCAAGCTTTTCTATTTTCATTCCAATATCAAAGCGGGAGTTTACGAAATCCAAACCCTGATGACGTCATTAGAGATTTTGGATCTTTTAGTTAGTGGGAAAGTCAAAATGATACAGTTCACCATCATTGAAGGATGGACCAACGAACAGATTGCCGAATACTTTCTCGAACAAAATTACATCCAAACAAAAGAAGAATTTCTCTCTTTAACAAAGGACCCGGAGATTCTAAAAAAATACAACATTTATGGTCCTACTACTGAAGGTTTTCTTTTCCCAGAAACTTATACGATTGATCCTCAGCTCCCTATTAAAACTATCCACGAAATCATGATAAAGTTCTTTTTCAAAAAACTCTCAGAAATTGCTGACTACCAAAAACTTACCCCGAAAGAACTCTATGAAAAAATCATCATCGCCTCCATCATAGAAAGAGAAGCTGTCCATAAGGAAGAGTTATCTCTGATGGCAAGTGTGTATTACAATCGTCTGAAAAAAAAGATGAAACTACAAGCTGATCCTACTATACAATATATCTTAAAAGACCCAAAGAAAAAACTCACACTTAAAGATTTAGAAATTGATTCCCCCTATAACACCTATAAATACAAAGGACTGCCTCCTACTCCCATTTCTAACCCTGGTTTCTTTGCTTTAAAAGCTGCCTTTTATCCTGCGGAAACCGATTATCTTTTTTTCGTTCGAATTGAAGGAGGTAGACATCATTTCTCAAAAACATATTCAGAACACGTAAAAGCAAAAAGAGAATACTGGGATAAACAATAAGGTTTAATTGCTTAAAGCTTTGAGTAATTGCCTTAGAACATCCGGAAAACAACTAACCGACAAATGGCTTGCATCATAAAAATCATCACATTCCAATAAAGCTGGATCGTTGAAATTCAAAAAAGGAGTATGGTATTTTTGAGACAACTCTGAAATTTGAGAGATCACAAATGAAATTTCTGGATGATTGCTATAGATATTTCGTAAATACGGATTTACTCTTGGTATGTAAATTACTGCCTTGGATTTGTTTTTTACTGCATCTAACAAGAGCTCAAGAAAAATCAATTGTTCGTAAGAAATTGTAAAGTTTTTTAAATATAGATTTTCGAATTTTTTGGTTTCTTCTTGTAAATCTTTGTCTGACATTTTTCCAAACCATGCGTATTGAGCTCCTTTGGTATAGTTCATCAAAATCCTATGAGGAGATTTTTCATAGACATAATAACTCAGATTTTCTTCACCAAATAACAATAAAACCTGTAGAAGCTTTTTCTCCTGCTCTGTGAGTTGATTGTATTCAATTTGATATTTTTCCAATAATTCTTGGGTATTGCTTCCAAAGATTGAGCCTTTGATTCTTTGAAGCAAAGTCTTCATAGAGAATTGTATTCCTGCGAGAGCAAATAGTTTACTTTTTTTATAAATTTCTTTATCTTTTCTGGGAATGAGGTTATCATATTTTTTGATGAAGTCTTCATCAACTCCGAAGATCAAAACTGGATTAGCAAAGATATGAGTATTTCGATTAAAAGCATCAGGGGATACTCCCACCAAAAAAACATCAGGATGATGAAACTCCAAAATCTTTTTAGCAAGGTAAAAATAATAAGCAGGCACAGCTTGAAATGCAGTAAAATTCCAAATGTCTAAATCCTTTCTTTGGATGTAATTTGCCACTTCCTGTCCTAATCCCAGACTCCGAGAATCCCCCAAAACAACAAAAAGTTTCTTTTGATCTTTAAAATTCTTGGGTTGATTTTGGACGTGATTTTTAAGGTTTTCGAGTAGTTCTTTTCGATGTCGATAAAATACCATTCCTCCGGGTTGAAGAAAATGGTCACGCACAACTTCCCACAAAAATATCTTATCGAACAAAAAAAGAAGCAAAATCAACAAAGGATAAAAGAGTAAGTTCTTGATATTCTTCATCAAAACTGAAAGTAAAAAAAGTCTTGTCCAGTTTTGGAAAATTCCAACAAAAGAAAAATTACAATCACAAAAAACACCATTTGCAAAAAGAAACTATATTTTCGGAATCTCTCAAGCTTCTCTGGGTATTCTTCAAAAAATTGAAATACCAAAACCGAAAGAGTGGAAAAGAAAATGATTTCGGTATTCAATGAAATTCCTTGAAAATCGAAAGTCAGCATTTTTTCCAAAACATACAAAGCTCTATCGATATCCTTTACAAAGAAAAACGTAGTTTGGGGTAAAAAGATCAACCATGTGATGAATCTACGAAGTATCTTAGACAACAAAGATTTTGGAACTTCTGAAAGACCTCTTCGAAAAAGAAAAGATTCTATAGACAAACTCAAGCCTACAAAGACTCCCCAGAAAATAAAATTATAACTTGCACCATGCCATAAACCTCCAAGAAAAAACGTCAAGATTAAATTTCCATAATGACGAAGTTCTGGAACCTTGCTTCCTCCAAGAGGAATGTAAATGTAATCCCTAATCCACATGGAAAACGTCAAATGCCAGCGCCTCCAAAAATCGGAATGAGATACCATAAAAAAAGGAGCTCGAAAGTTGATGGGAATATGAATCCCCAAGAATAATCCACAACCTCTTGCAATGTCTGAATAGGCAGAAAAATCCGCATACAACATTAACAAACTCGAAAACACTAATAGCCATGCATCACCAGTTGACAAAGTTTGTTGATTATCATGCAAAGGAGCTATCACAGAGGCAAGAATATCAGCAATTAGCAATTTTTTTACTACACCAATCAAGATGAGCCAAAAACCTTTTTCTAAATTTTCTTTTGTGGGAAATGAAAGTTTCTTTATGTTTTGGATTTGAGGTAGTAATTCCTCTGCCCTCATGATGGGACCTGCAATCAGTTGAGGGAAAAATAATATGTAAAGCAAAACTTCTCGGAATGGATGTCTTTTGTCATACCTACCAGAAAAAACATCATACGAATAAGACATGATTTGAAAGGTATAAAAACTAATACCCAAGGGTAGAAAAATTTTTAAACCCATCACATCAAAAATTTCTTCAACTTGATGATGGCGTAGAATTGGGATTTGAAGAAGATGACCAAGAACATCCAAAAGAAGATAAAAATACTTAAAAATAGCTATGTTGAGAATATCAATGATCATGATAAAAACAAAAATAAACTTTTGTTTATAAACCCTCCATAGTTCCATTCCATAGTAATTGATGGCAACGATCAAAATCAAATGAAACAGAAACGGAATGCTCCAAGTTCCATAAAAATAAAAACTACTGACCAACAAAACCCAAAAACGAAAACGAGCAGGCAAACTCCAGAACAAAAAAAATACAACAATAAAAAAAACTAAGTATTCAATAGTAACGAAAAGCATTAATCAAAGATACGCTGATAGAGTTCGAATAAGTAATTTGCTTCGGGAGTATTTTTCCAAATGATGGATGGTTCAAACTCCCAATAGTGACCTTCGGGCAATTTCGTTTGTTCGATATTTAATTCTCCGATAGCGAAACGGTAGAGATCCTTTACTTCATAAAAGAGTTCTTCGAAAACCTTACGCAAGTTTCCTCTCTCTGTATATAGTGAAATTTCGTAGATGTGTTTCTCGGGATCTCGATTCACAATTGATAAAAATTTATATCTTTGATTTTGGATTTTCAATCCTCTACCCATAAGTAAATTTCTATCCATAGAAACAATAGGATTGTCCAACTGTACGTAATACTTTTTCATCACTTTATAGCGGGCATCTCGAATTTGTTTTACGAAAAAAACATCTGTCGATAAAACCACCAATCCCCTTGAATTTTGATCTAATTCATCAGCAAGATAGAGTTTCTTTTTAGAATAGGTTTCTGGTAAGAGTTGAAAGATATTTTTCTCTCTTGATCTTTTTGTAAAGTATCCTTTTGGTTTATTGATAGCCAAGTAAAGATTATTTTTGTTTAAAGATACTCTTTTCCCTTTGTAAAGAACCAAATCACTTGTTTTGATTTTATAGTTGAGTTCCGTGATGGGTATTCCATTTACAAGAACTTCTTTTTTTTGTATTGTTTCTTCGATTTCTCTTCGCGGAGCTACTTTGCAGATTTGTAAAAACTTTAAAAGTGTGATCTCTTTTTGTGATTGTGGTTTATCAGAACTATCATCAATTTCAGACAAAAACCAATGGATTTTCTTTTGAATATTTCTATCGATCATTATTTTAGTTATTTTGGTTTGCTTCTATGATGTTCGTTTTCGCCTTTTTGAAATATACTTCTTTTTCGTTTTTCCGTAAAACCATTCGATAATCATTGAGGACCTCATATAGAGTTGCCACATCTCCAATAGGTAAAACAGGATGAAATTGAATTTCACCTGTATTTAGAACTTCGAACCTTCCTTCTTTCAGTTTTTTCCCGTGATTTTTATATATAAACTTTTTGCTTTTTTGCTCTGGAGATTTATCATCTTCTAACAAAAATTCAATACTGCGAAAACGCGTTTGATCTTTATCATCCACTTCCCACCACACACCTAAAAGGATTTCTTCGATTTTTTTTGTATCCACTGTGATATTTTGTTGAGTTAAAGTATTTCCCAAAAATGCTCCAAATACCCAACCTAAATAGCCTCTTTGGGTTTTTACAAAATACCAATAGTCTTCAACACTACCGATTCTCGTTGGAGTTGGAGTTTTTTTTATGACTTCTACTTTTTCCCCAAACTTCAAAATGGAAACTTCAAAAGCATAAGTTGACGGATTGGTTCGTAAAATCGCAAAATTACGAATAACATATTTTTCTTTTTCTTCTGCAAAAATGGAAAGATAACCTAAGAAAAAGAAAAAAAGGGATAGAGCAAAATTGATCTTTTTGGATTTCTCATTTTGGTTCTTTGGGGGCGTATGGATCACCATAGATCCAAATTCTTGTTGGTCCTGTATCCAAGATAGGATTTGGCGGGAATAAATTGTCCATATAAGCATTGTTGATCGCCTGTTGGAGCACTTTTTTCACAATAGGATTATCTTCAATCAAAAATGCATCTGAAAGTTCATAATAAGACTCACCTAAAGAAAGTTCACGAAAAGCTGAAGCAACATCGTACCTTACTATAGGATCGGGATGCCTCAAAAATTGCATCAATGCACGATAATACTGTCCTTTTGTGTTATCATTAAATAAAATAGCAAATGCGATACGAGCCTTCACTTGGTCGTCGGTTTCCTCTTGATATCGTTTCTCCAAAATTTCAATGGCTTTGGGACTTCCAATCTTTGCCAACGCCAAAGCAGTAGAAAGACGTAAATCTTTATAGGGGTGACTTAAGAAAGGAGCAATTGGATCAACTCCTTCGAATGAACGGATATTTCCTATAGCTTGGATGATAAAAAAAGCCAAATTCACATAGTTATAACCCCTCATTCGAACCAGAACCCATTCATCGGACAAATTGATAGCAATGAATTTCTTGAAATCATCGGCGATTGACCACGCTGCTTCTGGAGAGGTAGGAAATATGTACTTATCAGACAACATCGCAGGAGCAATTTCATTTCTTTCATAAAATAACTCTGGGGATTGGGTTTGTTGAGCTTTGGCTATGTTGTCTTGATAAAGCTTTCGCTCTTCTTCAATAATTTTCCCTACGATTTCTAAGGCTTTCGCAAGAGGAGGTATTGCTTCTTTTCTGCCAATTTCTCCTAAAGCGTGAGCAATTGCTGATTTTACATAAGGATCAAAGGTTGCCATTTTTCGGTATTGGGGATCGTCTAATCCCCTTAGTAATTCCCTTGATAAAGGTCGAACAAAACGGAATCTCCTCAAAGATGCCATGTAGTGAATAGCATTCAGCTTTTCCTGCAAACTACCATTTTCCAAATCCTTTTCTAACCTATCATAAAGCTTTTCATAAAACTCGATAATTTCTCTTTTATCACTTGGAACCAGAGAAGTAAAACTTAAAATGAGAGTGAAAACAACTAAAAGCTTTTTCATAATTTTACCCCTTTGAACTATATCGTAACTTTAGAGACGGAAATAAAATTATCCCCTAAAATTTTTTATTCTAAAATGACCCTCAACATCCAAGCTGTTTTTTCGTGGACATCCAATCTTTGAGTAAGAAGATCTATGGTTGCTTCATCGTTTGATTCTTCGACAATGGCAAAGTTTTCTCTTATGTATCGTATAACCTTTTCGTGATCTTCGACTAAATTCTGAACCATTTTCTCCGCCTTAGGGACACCTTCATCTTCTTTTATTGTAGTCAATTTTGCCAATTCACTATAAGAGTAAGGCGCATATTCCCCTAAAGATCGAATTCTTTCTGCAATTAAGTCGATGGTATTCCAGAGCTCCGTGTATTGCTGCATGAACATATCGTGTAGTTGCTGAAACATCGGACCCGTTACATTCCAGTGATAACTATGGGTTTTAAAATACAAAAAGTAAGTATCAGCCAACAAACGCTTAAGAATTTCGACCACTTTTTCTCGTGATTCTTCTTTTATGCCTATGTTGATCTTTTTCATGGATAACAATGAATCAAACTTCAATAAAAAATCAATAAATTTTTATTCTAATCGATAAAATTTACACTATTTAGAATTTAAAAAAATTTAGATAAATTCTAAACGAATAATATCATGAATTCATCGCTAAAATGACTCAAACTATTAACATTATAAATAGTCATTTTATTTGATTTTTCTTTTTTACATTTTTATACTACTAAATTCTAATTCAAAAAAAATTTTTATCAACATAAGAAAGAAATTATTTTTTTATAGGAATAGTCTTTTTTCTTTTTTCATTGAAATGTAATATTTCAAAATTCAAGGAGGAGTGTATGGCACAAACTAAACTTAAAACAAAAGATTCAACTATTATAACAGAATACAAGATTAGTGAACCAAGAACATTTTATGAACTATATTTACGAGCTGAGTCTATGTATCCAGAGCGAAAAAGTTTCCTTCGAAGAAGAGGAGATGGAACTATTGATGGATATTCTTTCTCTGAAATGAGAAGAATGGTAGAAGAAATAGCCTCAGGTCTTCGAGAAGTAGGACTTCAAAAAGGAGACAAAGTCTTATTCTTGTGTGATAACTCCAACCATTGGATGTTAACGAATGTAGGTATCATTACAGCAGGTGGAGTTTGCGTCCCCAGAGCTACAGATGTTACAATTGATGATATTATATACATCACTAACCATTCCGAAGCCAAATTTGCGATAGTACAAAACCATAAAACTTATGAAAAGCTAACTTCTTTGCTACAAGACCTACCCACACTTCGAAAAGAAAACATCTTTATTTTGGAAGATGATAAGTATTACTTATTGAAAGGAGATAGTAAATCTGTTTATGAAGCGATTATGAAAAAAGGACAAAAAGTCCTAGAAAAGGATCCTGATTTTGTAAGAAGGCTTAACTCAGAGCTAGATCCTCATGAGATGTCAGTATTGATCTACACAAGCGGAACCACGGGAACTCCCAAAGGAGTGATGTTAACACAAAATGGTTGGATAGCCTCGGCAAGAAATAGTCTAGCAAAATTGGAATTACGAGAAAGTGATACAGCTCTAAGCCTTTTACCACCCTGGCATGCTTTCGAACAAATTGTTGAATACACATTCTTATACTTTCCAATACCTTTTATGATTACGGACATTCACAATCTTAGACAAGATTTAGTGGATTTTCAACCAACCACATTTCCTTCTGTTCCAAGAATATGGGAATCTTTGTATAATGGAATCCTTTCAAAAATCAAAAAAGAATCAAAAGTAAAACAAAGCATCTTTTTCTTCTTTTTGAAAGTGGGAGAAATCTGGCATAAGAACAAATCAATACTCGGTGGCTATGATTTTCAAATTGAAAAAAAACCTTTTTTGAAGGATCTTCTTGATAGAACCATAGCATTAATCATTTTAACGCTTATTTCTCCATTAAAACTTATTTCACTAAAGGTATTTGCTCCCATCAAAAAAGCTTTGGGTGGTAAATTACGTTCCTCACTATCAGGTGGAAGCGCTTTACCAGAAGTAGTGGATCGCTTTCTTTCTGCAATAGGACTCAATGTCACAGAAGGTTATGGTATGACAGAATCTTCTGGAGTAATCTCAGTGAGGGATTTTGATATGCCAACACCAGGAACAGTGGGAACAGTTCTCAATGGATACCAAATCAAACTCAAAGATGAAAAAGGAAATGACGTCAAACACATTCCGGGTGCCAAAGGAACTCTATGGATCAAAAGCGAGCAAGTAACCTTAGGCTATTATAAACGTGATGATTTGAATAAAGTTGTATTTGATGAAGATGGCTTTTTTGATACAGGGGATTTGATGAGGATCAACTGGAGAGGTCAATTATTCTTCACTGGTAGAGCTAAGGATACCATCGTTTTAGCAGGTGGTGAAAATGTTGAACCCGTTCCCATTGAAGATAAACTCTTGCAAAGTGAATATATAGATCAAGTATTAGTTGTTGGAGATGAAAGAAAAACCTTAGGAGTTTTGATTGTTCCCAAATTTGATCTTGTAAAAGAAAAAATCCCCAATGCTCCTGATGATTATTCAAAATGGAATGAACATCCTGAGATTCGCCAGCTCTTCCGAAACGAAATTACAAGAATTATCAATCCTAAAAATGGTTTTAAATCCTTCGAGTTGATTCCCAAAGATACATTCTACATTGTCCCTCGTCAATTCGATCCAGAAACTGAAATGACAAGAACCCTCAAGCTTAAACGTCCCGTCATTAAAGAACACTTCAAAAGAGAAATCGAACTTATGTATCAACGATAACAAGCAGTCTCGGACTGCTTTTTTTTATATCTTGAAGTCAAAGATTTGTTTCAGTTCTTGTTTTAGAACTTTCCCGGATAGATTTCGGGGAAGTTCTTTTAAAAAAATCACTTTACGTGGGAGTTTGTATTCAGCCAGATAATTTTTAGCAAATTCTATAACATCACTTTCGGATAATTTAGAATTTTGCTCTTTTACAATAAAAGCAGTAATAAAAGACAGATTTTCTTCTTTTTGGATTTCGCAGACAGCTACTTCCATCACTTCTGGATGTTGTTCCAAAACTTTCTCGACTTCTAATGCTGAAACCCGATAACCGAAGGACTTTATAATATCGTTGTTTCTTCCTTGAAACCAGAAATAGCCTTCTTCGTCTTGATAGGCTAAATCTCCTCCAACAAACCATTCTCCTCGGTACACCAACTCCTCTTCTTCTTCGCGGTTGTGATACCCTAACATCAAACCCTGATCAGAACGATGAACAGCGATAAGTCCCACTTCTCCAAGCAATGCTTCTCGATCATGCTCAAGGGATAGGATTTTGACATTACGCCCTGATTGGGGTTTTCCGGGACTTCCAGGTTTTGTAGGAACTTTTGGACCCGAACTGATATAAGTAGAAATTTCCGTCATTCCTAAGGCTTCATACAGGGGCTTTTGAGTTAAATCGGTCCATTCTTTCCACAAAGAAGCTTTTAGAGCTTCACCCGCTGATAAACAATGCCTGATTGTTGAAAGTTTCGAAACTTCGTGGGAATGGTATTTTATAAGCCTTCGATACAAACTTGGAACAGTCGCAAAAATTGTGATGGGAAAGTTTCTCATGATCCAGGTCCACAAGGAAAGTTGATTTCTTCCACTTCCTACTAAAACCGAAGTTGCTGAGTTGGACCAGACATCCATAACCCCTACCCCCAAAGTGTAGGTCCAGTTCAGTTCTCCTGAATGAAGAACCCAATCATCTTCTTGGATTCCCAGCCAATCGTTTTGGATTGGGGTTCGCCCTATGAGATTTCGTTGAGCATGGATGACTCCTTTTTGTCTTCCCGTCGTCCCTGAAGTATAGATCATAAAAGCAGGATCTTCACTATAGGTGATGGGAGTTTCAAAAGATTGATAAGTAGAAACCTTTGGGATTTCCATTTTGTTCGAAATGAATTTTACTTTTACTTTTTCTGGTAATTTATCAGGTAGCTCCAAATCTTGGCATATTACCAAATCCACATTAGCATCATCCATGATGAATCCAACTTCTTGTTTGGTTAACATCCGAGAAATAGGAATTGGAATCATTCCTGCCAAGATGGAAGCAAAAAAATAAAAAATTACATTTGGATTAGAAGGCAAACGTAGCAAAACCTTAGAAAAAGGTCTTTTTTTGTGTTGGATTAATTCTTGAGATAGCATCTCTATGATTTCGATAACTTCTTTATAAGTGTATTTGATGATTTCGTTTGGATTTTCGATATAAATTAAAGCAGGTTTTTGAGAATTTCGATTTTTTTCGATGATATATTGAGCCAAATTGAACTCATAGGGTTTTGGAGTCTTCATGTTTTTGGTTTGAGGCTTCCCACTGTTTCTGTATATTCCAACTATTGTAAGTTTGATTATTTTTTTTAAGGTTTTCTACTTGTTCTTTATTGTGTAAAATTTTTTCTGCCAAGCGGAATTCTTCTTCTAATGAAGTAGAAAAAATCCCTGGGTCATCAGCACCAATACAAACAGTCAAACCATGATTGATAAAAAACTTCAAAGGACTAAAACCCAAAATCCTCAGGTTTGATGTGGGGCAACTTTCAATCACTACATTTCTTGTTTTTAAATCCTTGATCACGAACTCCCAGAATTCTCGATGAAGACGTAGTTCTTTATCTTCGTATTTTATTTGAATGGAATCATTTTCGTTCATTGATGACAATTCTTTTTGTTTTTGGTATAAATAGTCTTGATAGTGCCATTGGTTGGTTTCCGAAAATTTCATAAGATACTCTAAATGATCATTTCGTTCTTGAACTGATTCTATATAAACTTGATCCTTCACTCGTTCTTCAGTATAAGCCAAGGCAACACAATGGCCTAAACGATGTGCATTTTTTGATACTTCGTGAATCCAGCGAATTGCCGATGAAGGAGACTTGTTGGTAAAACTTTCCCCAACGTGGTATAATACGACAAACTGTTTTTCAGTGATGACTTTTTCTAAGAAGGCTTGTTTTTCTTTGGGAGGATCATTCTCCTCGTATCCAGCAAAATCTATCCCCACCAAAACCTGATTTGGATATTTGTTTTTGAGGCTTTTGAGGATTTCGTATTGCCACTCATACAGAGGAAACTCCCGGTTGAGGGAGATTACTAATTTTGATTTTTTTGGGAAAAACTCTTTTTCTGCTTTTTGAAAGCCCTCAATCAAAGCATGAACTTTTTCTTCAAATTCAATTTGAGAAACCAAAGGAGAAAACATCATACGATATTCAGAATAGATTTCTTTTTGATTTCCTATAACCCTTAAAGAAATTACGCGCAATTCCTCAGGGTCTGTATGGGAAAGAGAAATCACAAAATCAAAGCAATTTTGAAAATACAAAAACCCCTTAGGTTTACTTTCATCGTACACATAAAAAGTTCGTAATATTTCTTTTTGTTTATCATTAAGCTCTGATGTTTCCCAAATACGATAATGATTGAGGATTTCTAAGTTGGGTTCTCTTTGGTAGATTTTTCTGTAAGAATCCCGAAAAATATGCCAGCGAGGGGATTTTCGCTTCCCCAACCAGTGTATGTCTTCTTCTTTTAAGCAACCATATAGATGGGTATGAACTTCATAAAGATCATTCATTCGGTCGGCTTTGAGTTTCTCTTATTTTGATAAATTCTTTCTTAGGGGTGTCCTCACTGGCATCAATTTCGATCGGTTCTGGTTTTTCTTTTTGTTGTTCTTTTTTGTCTTCTGAAGGAACTTCTTTTACTTCATCCATGAGGAAGAATCAAAAAGTGTTTAGGTAGCTTTTCTCTTGAGGTGACAAGGTTTTTTTCAACAGAACTTTCTCTTGATCTTTTAAATAAATCACATTTTCCTTAATTTCATAAGACACAGGACGAAATTCATTTTTATTTTTGTAGAAAATCACACCAGGCTGATTTCGAAAAGCATAAAAAGTAATTTGATTTTGCTTATCTTTAATGACTAACATGTCATTTTGTTCTTCTATTTCTAAGATAGGATTTTCGGGGATTTTCGAAATATTGATTTTTTTTCCTGTCCAAAATTCAATGGTGTTCAAAACTACTACGTCAATAAAAGAAGAAACTCCGTAGACTGGGATAATAACAAAAAGTATCATCACAATCGAACGAATCACACCACCAGCTTTGGACGGACCACCTATAGAACCATTAAAACTATATACGGTTCGAACTAAGGGGAAACTCCCATAGCAGTTCAACGACAAATAACTCAAAAACCCCAAAAGGGTAAATAATACAACGATTTTTCTCATTGTTTTCATAGGATACTCCTTTTTTATTCTGACCAATTTTTTACTCTTTCTACGGCTTTGTGCCAATAGTGCAATTCTTTTTTTCTTTGAACTTCACTCATTTTAGGTTCAAAGATGGTTTTATCTTTCATGATCTCTGAAAGTTCTTCTGCATCCTTCCAGATACCCGCTTGAATCCCAGCCAGATACGCTGAACCAGCGGCTGTGGTGTCTATGTTTTTGGGTCTTTCGACTTTACGATTCAAGATATCGGCCTGGTATTGTAAAAGAAATTGGTTGCTTGTTGCTCCCCCATCAACTCTTAAAAATGGCAGTTTTTTCCCTGTGTCTTTTTCCATTGCGTGGACCAAATCATACGTTTGTAATGCAATTGATTTTAACGCTGCTCGAGTGATACGTGCTGGACTGGTATCACGTGTGAGTCCAAAGATAGCCCCCCTTGCCTTCATATCCCAATACGGAGCTCCTAACCCAACAAAAGCTGGGACAAACACCACCTCATCATCGTCTTTTAAGTCTTTGATAAGTTCTTCACTTTCTTTGGCTGTTGCAAAGAATTTCATGTAATCTCGGAGCCACTGTATCACAGCACCTGCAATAAAGACAGCACCTTCCAATGCATACGTAGGATTGCCATCTTTATCACAAGCTAACGTAGTCAAAAGCCCCGAATTACTCAAAATAAAATCATTCCCAGTTTGGAATAACAAGAAACATCCTGTTCCGTAAGTGTTTTTTGCCTCTCCGGGATGGACGCACAACTGACCAAATAACGCTGCTTGTTGGTCCCCTATCATGGCATAGACGGGTATTCCATCAGGTAGAACTTGAACATTTTTCGTGGTTCCAAAATTTGCTCTACTTGGTAAAACCTCAGGAAGAATATTTTTGGGAATATTGAGAATTTCTAAAAGTTCCTCATCCCATTCTTTTTGTTTGATATTGAAAATCATGGTTCTACTGGCATTCGTAAAATCTGTTTTATGTTCGCCCGTGAGTTTATAAAGAATCCATGAGTCCATTGTTCCCATTTGTAATCTTCCGTTTTTTGCCAAATCTCGAGCTCCCTCGACATGATCTAAGATCCATTGGATTTTGGTTCCGGAGAAATATGCATCAATCACCAATCCTGTTTTGTTTCTCACTATATTTTCATAACCTTTTTCTTTTAACTCTTCGCAGATTTTAGCCGTTCTTCGACATTGCCAAACAATTGCGTTATAGATTGGTTTTTGGGTTTTCTTATCCCACAAAACAACGGTTTCTCTTTGATTCGTAATCCCTATGGCAATTGCATCTTTGGAATCTAAATCTCCTTTGTTGATGGCATCTTGAATGAGGTATAATAAGCCCGCCCAAATTTCTTCAGGATCATGCTCTACCCAGCCTGCTTTTGGAAAATGCTGAGTAAATTCACGATAACTACTACTGATGATTTCTCCCTTCTCGCTGAAACAAAACACCCTTGATCCTGTAGTTCCATGATCAATGGAAAGGATGTATTTTTGACCCATGAGGTTCTCCTTTGGTTATCGAGACTGAAGGATTTTCGCAATTTCTACTAAGGTGTCGGCAATATCATAGGTTTTGATGGGAATTCCTAATTGCCTTGCTATTTGATTCAAAGAGAAAATTCCCCGCACCATTTTTTCTCCTGATGGTCCTTGATAATCCACAACTAAGATATGTTGTTGTTTTCTATGACGTAGAGTTTCAATCACATCAGCAACCGTAGCTTGAGATAATGTTTTAATTTCAATCACGTCAATTTCATTGCTGGGAGTCATGATGTCTTTAACCAGAATTTCACTTCTTTTTACATTGTTCTCTTGAGCAAACTTTACTGGCTTTTCTCCTAAGATATCTTGAGCTGTGATTATCCCTAAAATCTGATCAGAATAATTCACAACAAACAATAAACGAACTTTATTTGCGATCATTTTCTCATTGGCTGCATCAATAGGTTCGTTTGGATAAATGATTCTTGCAGGAATTTTTTTTAAATCTGTCATTGCTTTGATGGCTGGATCTGTTGGCTGCAAAGGCTCAAACACCGGAGCTTCCGGTCGGTGAAATTTAATCCCACTTCCCAAAGGAACCGTAGATAAAAGCTTAGCCATACAATTCTCCTTTTGTATTTGTGGAATTCATATATGCAAATCTTTTTTCTTCATCAAGCAATAAATTTAATAAACTTTAATATTTTGCTTGCAAGGGGAAAATTAATCTTTATTTAACAAAGCTGATATACAACCCACCAAAACTTTTTATGATACTAAATGGTTTTATGGGAATATTTTTGAGTAGATACAAAAGATTCTTTGTGGATTTTTCGTTGGATTCTCAAAGATACACAGCTCATTGTCCCAATACGGGTTCTATGGAAACTTGCTTTGATGAAAATAATCCCATCATACTAAGCATAGCTCAAAATCCACAAAGAAAATTACTTTATACACTTGAGTTGGTTTTTCACAATCAAAACTGGATTTTTGTTAACACCTATCGAGTCAATTTTCTCATGGAATGGGCATTCAAACACCAAAAAGAACTTCTCTCAAAATTTTCTTTTCCAATTTATCAATATCAATACTTAAAAAGAGAGCCGAAATTCGAGGGGCACAAATTTGACTTTCTTTTGTTTAATCAAAATCATCAAGAAAAACTGAAAATCACAAACTATCAAATTCTGTCTCAACAACCTCAAAACCACTCAAAACCAATTCTCATAGAAATCAAAAACACAACGTATTATCACAAGCAAAGTAATACTCTACAATTTCCCGATGCTCCAACCCAACGAGGAACAGAACAAGTAAAAAAACTGATTTATTTTCTGGATCAAGGCTTTGATTGTTATGTTGTGTTTTTACTTTCTCGGCAAGAAGGCACATTATTCACACCTGCCTACTCAATTGATCCAAAATTTAGTCATGCTTTGGAGTTATTCCATCAACGAGGCGGAAAAATCCTTCCCATTCGAATTGGGATCGATGTTCAAGAAATATCAAAACAGGAATTTACCCAACGAACAAATACCACCTCATCAATCATACCAAACAAAAATTTAAAGCATTATCAAGTCCGACTCTATCTTCGAGATTTTCTTTCTTTTTCTTTTCTCAAGAAAACTTAAATTTTCTTTACAATGAGCTTGTGGAGCAATTTTTTAATGCATGCTGGATTTACGTCGAATTGAAGAAAATCCCGAAGAACTCCGAGCTACTTTAAAAAAACGAAGACAAGATGATTCCTTTGTCGACCAATTAGTAGAAATCTTCAAAGCCTCTAAGTCTTTACAAACAAAGATTGAAGAAATGCGTTCTCGAAGAAATAAAGAAAGCAAAGAGATTGGAAGAATCCTAAAAACTGATCCAACTACAGCAGAGCTCAAAAAAGAAGAAATCAGAAAATTAGGAGACCAAATCCAAGAACTCGAGAAAAAACATGAAGAACTTCGGCTCCAAATCGAGGACATTGTCCTCCAACTCCCAAATTGGCTTGATCCTGAGGTTCCCGATGGAGATGACTCACGTCAAAATGTAATCATCAAACAAGTAGGAGAAATCCCCAAATATGATTTCGAAGTCAAACCCCACTATGAAATTGGAGAACGTTTAGGCATTCTGGATTTTGAACGAGGAGTAAAACTTGCGGGTTCCAGATTCTACACTTATCGTGGTTTGGGTGCTAAATTGGAACGAGCTCTTATGAACTTCATGCTAGATCTTCATACCAAAAAAAATGGATATGAAGAAGTTTGGGTTCCAGTTCTAATTAAAGATCAAGGCATGGTCACCACAGGTCAATACCCAAAATTCAAAGGTGAATACTATCAACTGGAACGAGATGGATTGTCTTTAATTCCCACTGCTGAAGTTCCTTTAGTAAATTTATATTATGATGAAATCATTCCCGAAAATCAACTTCCCATCAAAATAACAGCTGCGAGTTCTTGTTTTCGAAGAGAAGCAGGCGCAGCGGGGAAGGACACACGAGGACTCATACGAGTTCATCAATTCCAAAAAGTAGAATTAGTACAGATCACCCATCCAAACACTTCAAAACAAGCCCACTTGGAGATGCTACAGCACGCAGAAATGGTTCTTCAAGAATTAGGACTTACCTATCGAGTGGTTCTTCTTTGCTCAGGAGATATGGGAGCAACCGCTGTAAAAACTTATGATCTTGAAGTTTGGATCCCCGGCTTGCAACGTTGGTTGGAAATTTCTTCTGTGTCAAATTGCTGGGATTACCAAGCCAGAAGAGGGAGAATCCGAATCAGAACCGAAAAAGGAAATATTTACGCTCACACTCTAAACGGCTCAGGATTAGCTATTGGAAGAACCTTAGTAGCCATTTTGGAAAATTATCAGACTTCTAATGGCGAAATCTTGATTCCAAAGGTCTTAGAACCGTATCTCTAAGTTAGCTTGATGGGTTCTTTGTTGATGGTGCATCGACCTTCGAATACGCAGCCTTCTTCTACGATAAGAGCAGGCGTAACGATGTCTCCTTTTACTCTACTCGATGAAAGAAGTACTACTCTTTTCGTGGCTAAGATGTTTCCAATCACTTCGCCACCTACCACTACCACCGCAGCTTTGATGTCAGTTTCGACTTTTCCTGTCCTTCCAATTAAAATTTTTCCCTCATCTGTGAAGATAGTTCCTTTGAAGTAGCCATCTATTCTTAGAAGATTTTTTACTTTGAATTCTCCGCGAAATTCTGAACCTTCTCCTATAATAGAATTAACCGCTACGGCTTGTGTAATTTCATCCATAAGGTTTGTAAATCATTCATCAATATGTGTGGATTAAATGCCAATGTTCCTATGTGAACTTCGTAGTAAATCATGTTTCTTAAAGTTTTTCCGCTTTTTCCTGAGTAAGCAATCACATCTCCCTTGTTTACAATCTGATTTGGTTGAACGATTACTTCATCCAAATGGGCAAAAAACGATTTGATCCCAGGTAAATGTTCAATCCATATAGAAAGTCCAAAAACAGGATGATATTTGATTTCTGTAATCTTTCCTTTTGCTGTAGCATAAACAGGAGCTCTTGGTAAAGTAAAAATTTCTACCCCCCTTAAAGGGTAATGATTCCCTCGATCAAGGATTACCTTTGAGCCATAATTATTGCTAATAAAGCCTTTCACCGGTAATCCTGTAGGTATGAAAGAAAAGAAATGTTGGATTTCTTCTGATTGTAGTTTTTGTAAAATCTCTTCTAATTGGGTGTTGGTTTCTTTTAAAATTTCATTATCCAAATTTGAAATATTCAGAGATATCTTCAAGATTTCTTCAATTGTTTTCTGATCGCATTCTTCTTTTTTTTGTTTGCATTCTTGGATAAGATATTTTAAATATTCAATTTGCTCCAAAGTAACATCATAAGAAAAACCTCCCTCTCCCTTTTTACGAGAAATCCTCAAGTTTGAATGCATCTTTGCGATGGTTTCTGCAAATTGAAGGATTTGATTGTGCATTGGGAGGATTTCTTCAGCCAAACGAGCACTTTGTAAGTAAAATTGACTGCTTGTAACTCCCATGTCGTAGTACTGTAAATTCTGGGAACTCCGATAAACCAACATCATCACAGAAGTAGAACCCACCAAAAAAACTCCCAAAAAAATAGCAAACAAAGTATAAAAATTAATATGAAAATTCAAAATACTGCTTTCGGAATGGGGAATAAACATAATTGTGAGTTTTTGAAGTCCTTTTCGATGTATCTTGTAGAAGAATGCTTTGATTTTTTCCAAAAAGTCTTTTAAACTTTCTCGTTTTTTAGGGGTAATTTCTAATCCTAAATAATAAGAAATTTTTTCCACATCTTGAGTGGCTTCTTTGGAATTTTTCTTTTTTAGACTTTGCTTTCTCTTAGAAGTTTCTTTCCGCTCTTTCATTACTGACACTTTTTATCTCTTACTTGATAAAAACAATTTTTTTTCATTTACTTATATTAGAGTTCATTAAAATTTTCTTTATTTAACAGGGTTCAAATATGAGTGAAAGTCTTCATACTCAAAAAAAAGTGATCAACTTATCTGAACTAAAACTAAGTGATACGCATGCCCCATGGCAAAAAGAGTTCTTTAAGAACATAGAAGGTTTTGTTCAATATGGTGTTTCCCCAGAAAAAGCAAAAGAACTCTTATTTCAATTTATAAAGTTATCTTCAGAAACTCCCATGCCAGAAGTTATGAAAACCTTTGAGGAACCTTCAAAATTAGATGAAGTAGGAGTCTATACGAAACAAAACCCTAAAATTCGTGATTTTATTACAGAATTTCTCACACCTCTTTTTCAAAATTTCACATTTGAGGGAACTGAAAATTTAGAATACCTCCTTCCCTTAGCAAATGAATTCCCTGTTACCATCATATCAAATCACATGAGTCATTTAGATGCACCAGCCATTTATTATATGTTTTATAGACAAGGAGGGATTGCACGAGAAATAGCAGACCGATTGGTCTTCATTGCTGGTAGATTAGCCTTTACTGAAGACTTCACAAGATTAGGGTTATACATGTTTGATACTCTGCTTGTTTGTTCAAAACGGGATATGGCGCAAAATCCCAGCTTGGCAGATGTAATGACAAAAATCAACATGCGAGCTTTCCGTCAGTCCCAACAACTTCAAAAAGAAGGAAAGATCATTGTTATTTTCCCTGAAGGAACAAGAAGTCGAACTGGACAATTAATTTCCTTTGTAGATGCAGTTTATCATTATGTAATGAACAAAATCATCATACCAGTTTCAATTGAAGGAACGGATGAAATCCTTCCAACCTCTACTTTTCTTTTTAAAGCAGCAAAAGGGCGATTTGTTTTAGGAAAACCAATTCTGGTTGGTAGACTACCTGATCACTTAATGAAAAAACTCCCAGAATATGTGGTTCATTTAGAAATCCCTGATGATGTCGATGACAAACGACAATTTGTTATAGATACCCTCGCTACCCTAGTGGGAAGGAATCTCCATCGACACCGACATGGTTTCTATAGAAACTTATACAAAGCAACAGATAATAAAGAAAACATACTAATTCAGATTCCCAAAAACCCTAAAGAAAAAATCTTTGTGATAGGGCACTCTCCTTACGCTACTGCCATTTCTTGTGTACTAGCCAACAAAGATGCACAAATCAAAATCTATACTTTGTTTGATCAAGACAAGATAAAAGAATATAACAATTTAAAAGTGGATCAAGAACATTTTCCCTACTTCAAATTACCACCAAATATGGAGTTTACAAACTCAACGGAATTTCTTGAGGATGCCACCTTGATCATTCAAGCAGTCCGACCTTGGGAATTAGAAAAATATTATGGCACAATCAAAGAAGACTTAAAGAAAACTCATGTTCCTATTATAAACATCGCGAAAGGTTTTACTTCTTTGACGCAAGGTATCATAATTAATGATTTGGTTCAACATTTTGAGTTACCAGCTGATAGATTTTTTACCATGGCAGGAGCCAATTATCCCCAACAAGTGATGGAAAGAAAAATGACTGGCTTCGAAATAGCCGCTCACACAAATACCGAAAAGATCGATTACTACATAGATCTCTTTCGAACAGACTATATTTACGTAAAACCTGCCATTCAAAAAAAAGACATTCAAGGAATACAATTAGGAGGAGCGTTGAAAAACATCTACGCTCTAACCACAGGAATAGTCGATGGTTATTTTAGTAAATATTATGGTGGGAATAACGATAACACTTTGTTTCACTTATCAAATCAATTTTTCGAAGAAATGAAAGCAATCGGGGTTTTCTTGGGTGGAAAAGAAGAAACGTTCTTTGGATTATCAGGTCTTTCGGATCTAATGTTAGCTTGTTTCGGACAAGACTCAAGGGATCGTCAATGGGGTTATGATTTTGTTTTCCAAAAAGCGGATCCCACTCGAGTTAGCTCAGGCTTATTTGGTTTGAAAACTTTGCCAAGACTAATCCCCTCTCTTCTTTCAGATAGTGATACATCATTCCCCATAGCTACTATTACATATAAAATCGTTTATGAAAATCTACCGGTTGAAGAAGGTGTTGAAACCTTATTGAGAAAACTAAACCAATATTAAATATCTCTGATAGCGATTTTGAAATGCTGCGATAAAACCACTAACTGGTGAGAGAATAACCCCCAGTATAGGGATAAAAATTAAAATTAAAGCTCCAACTCCGGTAAAGAACACTTCTTTTTTTATGCTTTCTATTAGTTGATATCTTTCTTTTGGAGTGGGAAATTCTTGTTCTAATAAAATATCATAAATCCCGTAGCCCAAACTATACCCTTGGTAAAGAAACAAAATCAAGGGTTGAAGTGGTCCCAAAAAGAAAGTAAAAACCAGTAAAAAAAGATAAACCACTTGAAACAACAAAGTTTTATACAGACTCCATAAAAAGTTTCGAAAACTCAAAAAAAAGTTTGTTTTCTGAAAATTCCCAATACGATAGTGTTTTTCTAACTCCTTTCGTAATAATAGCAAAAAAGGAAAAACGAAAATCTGCACAAAAACCCGATAAAACACCAAAAAAAGAAAAAAACTTTGAAGGACAATCACTGCATAAACAAGAAATTTTATCATAGAGTGGATTTGAGAAAGATCGAAAAAACTCCATATTAACCCTTCTAAGAGAAGATAGATGAAGTAAGCAATCCCTATGGACAACAAGAACGCCAAAAAGATTATGAATATAATATACTTTAAAAATTTTAATTTCTTTAGTAAAGAAAGAGACTTAATAGGCTTTATCAAGTATTCCCAAGATTCTTTCATGAGTTTCAGGGGTTTCGTGGCTTTAGGATTTTCCTGTTATTTTTACAATTCGATTGTTATCATCTACATGCACTACAATAGGTTGGTAATCTTTGGGGATTTCATCGAACTTCATTAAAGCATAAGCAATGATGATGACTTTGTCTCCGGGCTCTCCTAATCGTGCAGCAGCTCCATTTAAGCAAATTTCTCCTTTTCCTTTTTCTCCTTTTATTACGTATGTATCAAATCTTGCTCCGTTATGAATATTGACAACTGATACACGCTCATAAGGTTTAATTCCTGATGCTTCTAAGAGTTCTTCATCAATGGTGAGACTACCTTCATAATGTAAGTTTGCTTCTGTTACCGTTGCCCGGTGTATTTTCGCTCGAAACATCTCAATGAACATAATTTCCCCCATTATATAATTAAAACAACTTATAATAAACCATAATTTTTTTTTTGAATCATTAGAAAAGTTTTTTCTTGCTTTTTAAAGATAAAAAACATTTCTTGATGAATTGATGACAAATCCAAAATATGCTGAAATCAAAAGCGATATTCTGCCTTTAAGAAATCATTTTCATAATGATTTCATAACTATCCCAATTCTTTTTGGTGAATCCCAGTTTTTAAAGAAAGAACTTATTTCCTTACTATCAAACAAAATTATCATAATTCCGATTGAAGAGTATTTTAGTGAACAACCAGACTCTTTGATGGACTGGTTAATGAATTTTTCCTTCGAAGGGAAAAGTGATTTTAATTTTTTATTGAACAATCCAGAAAACTATTACCCTTATGGAGTGATTTTCATAAGTGAAACATTTTTTGTCAACAATGTAGAGAACTTAAGCAAGTTTTACTACAATATCAAAAAAGGTGAATTTTTTATAGTAATAGTCTTAGAAAAAGAAAACACTTCTTTCGACGACTTTACAAAGATCAATGATTATATCTATTCTTTCATTCTGAAAATCCAAAATCATAAAAGTCATGAAATTTATGCTAAGTTCATTTTGAATACAATCAATGCTTTGAAATTACAAATCGAAAACTTTCACCTCGAGACAAAATTAGAAATCGCCCATAAAGAAATGTCTAGAATTATACGAATCGGGCAATTGTTATCAAATGAAAAGAACTTGGATATTATTTTAGATACCATTCTAAAAGAAGCTATGGAAATGGTATCTGCAGATGGAGGATCAATTTATATCACTGAAACCGATGATAAATTATATCAAAAAGAAAAAAAATTCTTGAGATTCAAAACGTCAGCTCTCAATTTAAGAAAAAATGAATTTATATTGCCCATTGATTCTTCTTCAATTGCAGGATATGTTGCTTTATCAGGAGAACCTTTGATTATTGATGATGTGTATGCACTACGAGGAGATGAACCCTATAGATTTAACCCTGAATATGATATTCAACACCACTACTTGACACGTTCTATGTTGGTAATCCCCATGAAAAACTATCAAAATGAGACCATAGGTGTCATCCAACTCATAAACAAGCGAAAAGATCCCTATCGGAAATTAACTTACGAAGAAATGAAAAAGGGAGAAGTATTGCCATTCACTCAAGAGTGTATGAAAAAAATTCTTGCTTTAGCAGGACAGGCAGCTGTTGCCATAGAAAACCATAAGTTAATCCAAAGCATACATAATCTCTTTGAAGGTTTTGTCCGTGCATCTGTTATAGCCATTGAACAACGTGATCCCACTACATCTGGTCATTCTTTCCGTGTTGCTGAATATACCTTAGCTTTAGCAAACGCAGTGAATAAAACTCACACTGGAAAATACAAAGATCTATACTTCACTGAAGAGCAATTAAAGGAAATACGTTATGCTGCATTACTACACGACTTTGGAAAAGTAGGAGTTCGAGAAAAAGTTCTTGTAAAAGAAAAAAAACTATATTCAGAACAACTCAATGAAATCCAGTGGCGCTTTAAATATGCCATCCGATCCCTTGAATATGAATATACACAAAAAAAATTAGACTACATAAAAAAGAATGGACTTACAGGTTTTAATGACTTTGAGAAATTTCTTGATTTTGAGTTAGAAATACGTATTGAAGAACTGAAAGAAATGTTATCTTTGATTGAACAGTCAAACGAACCTAATACCATAGAAAAAGAGGTTTTTTCAAACTTAGATAAGATTTCAAAAAGTAAATTAACTATTCAAAATCGAAAGCATACAGAAATAATTGAATTTTTGAAAGAAAATGAACTTGTTAGTTTGATGGTGCGACGCGGAAATTTGGATCCTCAAGAGCGTCTTGAAATAGAATCCCATGTTTCTCATACTTATAAATTTTTGATACAAATTCCATGGACCAAAGATCTAAAACTTGTTCCTGACATTGCTCATGGACATCACGAAAAATTGGATGGCTCTGGCTATCCGTTAGGACTCAAAGGAGAAGAAATTTTACCTCAAACGAGAATTCTTACAATCGCTGATATTTTTGATGCTTTAGTAGCTCCCGATCGACCTTACAAAAAATCCATACCAAAAGAACAAGCTTTAGACATCTTAAAAATAGAAGCAAAAGAAGGTAGAATAGACTCCGATTTATTAGATATTTTTATTGAATCAAAAGCTTATGAAATCTCATTTTCAAATCCATAGAGCTCAGTCCCAATTTCCTTAGGACTGAGCAGGAATAATAAATTATAAATTTAAAAATCGAAATTTCCTTCGAAACCAACAGAAAAATAGCTACGTTCTTCATCAAAAGGTTTCGACCATTTCGATGGATTTTCTAAATTGATTGGTAAACCACCCAAAGAGGTTATTTGTAAAAGTGAAATCTCATTAGTTGATTCTAAGTAGCTATATGTATATGATTTTTGACCAAAACCTAGTTTTATTTTAGAGTTCTCTGTCAAATATAAATTAACCCCCAGTGCAAATTCAGTAAATTCACTTTGGCTTTTCCAACCTAAAGATTGAACCAAATCGAATGTTGTGATTGGATCTACATTTATGACGGAAAATACAGAAAAATTTGTTTCATTAGAATTAGCGGAACCTGTCATACTTCCAGATTTGAAATCCAAAAACAATCCTAAGTTTGGAATTAACAAATATTCGATATTCAAATGATTATAAAGACCAGAAACATCGTTTTTCAATTGTTCATTTGTTGAAATTAACATAGTAAATAATCCTTGTAAGGTTGTCCATTGAATGCTTCGATTTTTACTTCTACTACCTATACCAAAACCTATCTTTAATGGATCGATAATCTTAAATTCATAACCTACCTCTAAATCAGTATTGGCAACGCTATATCCTGTGATGCTATAGGGAAAAATGTTAGTAAAATTGGTGGATTGGTTGATTCCTGCAAAGTTAATTTGAAAAGAATATGTCTCTAACATAGAAAATCTGCCTTCATAGTTATAACTTTCTCTTCTTAAACCCGCATAAAATTTCCCAACACCAACATCTCTTAAATAAAATATTTCTATTGGAGTGAAAGCTTCACCACCAAAATTTTCCCATCCTGACGTAAAAGAAAAATAACCTGTTGTAGGGATTTGTTGATTGGTAGTTGCTATTAAATTTTCACGAATCATTTTAATATTGTTGATATGATTCAATCGTTTTTGTAACTCAGGCTGGAAATTTAACTTATAATTGAAATCCAGTGCGATCCTAACGGTATTTTCTGAGTACAAACTCTGAAACACAAAAAACAAACTTGCTATGTAAGCGAAAATTTTTTTGATTTTCATTTAAATCCCTCCCTTTTTAAATTGCAACTCACTAATTTTAAATCTCTAGTCAAGAACTATTGCTTTTTTTAGGTGTTTTTTATCTTTCAAAATTAAAAACATGTATTTAAATAATTTTCCATTGAAAATCTAGGAAGATTTGGTATTATTTAACTATGTTAGTTAATGGAAAAGAAATCTCAATCCAAGAGCTAAGCGAACCAAAAATAGAAGAGTTAATTAAAAAATTTCAGCTACAAAAACATACCTTGGCAATAGAAATCAATGGCAAAGTGATACCACGTTCCGAATGGGAACACGTAGTTCTAAAAGATGAAGACAAAATTGAGCTCATTCGTTTTGTAGGTGGAGGATAAATGTTTCTCTATCCCATCGTTGACTGGGATTATCTACAACAAAAAAATATTTCTTTTTCTCAAGTATCAGCAACTTTATATAAAACTAATTTCTATCAGCTCAGAATCAAAAACCAAACAATTGAGAAAATCAAAGAAATCATAAAGAAAACCAAACAAGAATTCCCAGACGTAAAAATCATACTAAACGATTATCTTGAGCTTTGTTTCTATTCGAATGGAGTCCACTTAGGGGTAGAAGACTTAGAACAAAACAAAGAAGAATTTCACCAGCTCTTGAAGGCTCCTTTTGTTTTTGCTCCTAACATCGAAGAATGGAAAACGAAATCTCAATTCCTGATTGGGGTATCGACTCATAATTATGAGCAATTTGAGTTTCTATATAAAACTTATAATCAATACATTGGCTATTTAGCTATTGGTCCTTGTTTCCCCACTACCACAAAAGATTCTCAATATCCAGTAGTTTCCGAAAAAGAATTCAATAAAATCTTCTCCTTTGTGAAAAAAAATCAAATCCAAAAGTCTCTTGTTTTTATTGGTGGCATTCAAAAAGAAAACTTAAAGATTTTGTATGATCGAGTTTATTCTTTTTTTCAGGGCACAAAAACAAACTTTTACTATGCAAGCATTTCGGGTTTTCTTCAAAATCAAATTCCTTTAAAATTTGACTTTACGTTATGAAAATAATCAAAAATCACGTAAGGTAGTCCTATGAAAAACCCCACTTTTCTTTGGGAAGATAGAGACATTTTGCTCGAATACAAATCAATTGATGTTTCGAAAGCTCAAAGAATCTCTCTTTTGAATGTTCCCATCGATAATGTGAGTCATGATGAAGCCATGGCAAAACTTTTTTCTTTTTTAGAGAAAAAAGACAAAGTTCGATTGGTGATGTTTATCGATCCCATCAAGTTTATCAAAATTCGAAACAAAAAAAAATATCAACCCTTCATGGAGTCAGATTTGATATTGGCAGAATCAGAAAACCTTCAATGGGGGGCAAAAAAGCTAGGAAAAGAACTCAAACAACGCATCCACAAGATTTCTTTTTTGATGGACGTATTTCGTTTAGCCCAAAAAGCCGATTTCACCATTTATTTACTTGGATCGAAGATTGAAAATGTAGAAAAGATCTATACAAACCTGACGAGAAATTTACCAGGAATTCGAATTGTTGGCAAACAATCAGGAAATTTCGATAAAGAATGGGAAACAAAAATCAAAGAATCCATAAAAAAAACATCTCCTGATATTATCCTGATTGGAATGAACTTCCCAAAACAAGAAATATGGATACGCCAAAACCTTCAAATTTTTACTTACAAAGATAAAGTAAAAATCGGAAACAAAACAATAGAAAAACTAAAACATTCTGTGGTGATTGGGGTTGATGAAGCTTTTGACATACTATCAGGAAAAAAACGCATTCCAGAATTTTTTCAAAAACATGGAAAAGAATGGATTTGGAGGATCATCAAACATCCTTATCGACTGGATTGGATTTTTTGTGCTATTCAGTATTATTTCCTCATTTGGTGGAATTCATTTTTAATTCACCGGAAAAATCGGAAGTAATGCATCTTCAATCAAAACAGAATCCTTGTCCCTTCGGAATGAAAGTTCTAAGTTGACTTTCGCTTTAGTGGGTAGTAGATTTTCTTTTAGAGCAAATTCAATGGCTTTATAATAATAACTCAAGCTTGATTCTTTTAGCTGATCCAATCTCCTTTTGGTAAAGTTTGATTCGTTTTCAAAATAGATCAATTCATAAGTAACACCCAAATTGTTGTAGATGGAATATAAAATTCTACTTTCTTGTTGGTTAAATCTGGTCCTTGACTCAAAAAACTTCTCTGCCATTTTGTAATAATTCAGAGCTTGATTGTATTGCTCTTTGAATAAACTTACGTTTCCTAAGGCATAATAAAAATAGGGATTATCATAAAGTTCACGAATGTCTAACGTAAACCATTCTTTGATTGCTTGATCGAAATTCCCATTAAGGTAATATATAAATCCCAATTGATACCTTGCATCAAAAATTTTTTCAGGAGTTTTTAGGTTTTCTAAGGATTTGTTTAAATACTCTTCGGCGCTGTTGAATTCTTTAAGTAAACCTTCATATTCTTGAGATGGTTCCTTCAATGAGACCAAAGAAGGTATGAACTCTTTTTTGTTCTTTTGAAAAATCACATTAGCGATATAATAGTAAATCAAACCAGAGTCAAAATGCATTAAAGTTTCGTCTTCTGGGCGCAGTCCATAAAAATCTTTGTGTTGAAGATAGGTCTCCAAAGCCTTTAGAAAATATTCTTTAGCTCGTTCATAATCTTCTAATTTGAACAAGTAATATTCCCCAATTTTTAATACTGCGGGATAATGCAAAGGATCATAATAATACGCATATTGAAACTGTCTGACAGCGTTTTGATATTGCTGATTTTTTTGATAATACCTTCCCCGTTGGTAAAATCCTTCGCCATATTCTTTCCCTTTTATCATTTGGTTTTCTCGTTTTTCTTCTTTTTCAAAGGCTAAATCCAAAAGATAAACGGCTATATCATCCAATGTTTCTTTATTAAGGGCATTCACAGGATTCACATTATACCGAACCCTCAATTCTTCAGGATTCAAATCAATATAAAACCCTGCCAACTTCGTCAACGTGTAAATAGGAAGTTTCTTCTCTAATCCTAAATTCTGCAAATATCGATGCTTAGCCACCACGTATCGTGGATCCTGATTTTCTTTCCATAGCTCAATGTAGGTGTTTAAAATCCCATCATGACCGAGGATGTTATCAGGATAGTGATCCACGATTGTTTGATAATTGCTTAAGGCTAAATTGAATTTTCTTTGACGGTAATAAATATAAGCAATTCCAGAGAGAGCTTCAGGATCATTTGGTCGATCGAGAAGTGTGAGTATGATTCGATAGTAATCAATGGCTAATTCATCATTTTTGTATTTTTTCCCCTGTTCTGAATTTAAAAAATGAGGGAAGTTTAAGGAATGAAATCTTCCTAATTCCAAAAGATTTTGTTTGTGAAATTCTTGATCACGAAGCCTGGAGACAGTATATCCTCCAGGAATGAGTAAAAGTCTTTTGATTTTATCATCCGAAAAAAATTCTGTATATCGATTTTGTTGGATTTCTTTCCAATCAAACCAGGGACCACTTCTTGTAATCAAAGGAACCCTTTGGGTAGGAGAATTCCAAAAGTATTCAGGCTGAACTTTTCCAAATAATTTTTCAAAAGCTTTATCATACTCACCTAATTCTATATAAGCTCTACCATATTGATTCAAATAATCAATGTCATATGTGCCTTGATTTACTACAGCTCTTTGGAAATAGCTTTCTGCCAATTCTATTGATTTTAGCTTTTCTCCATAAGAAAGAGTTTTCGCTTGTTTGAGGATTTCTAATCCCTCTTCATAGAGATTTTTTGTTGTTAAGCTTTTGAATAAATTAATGCCAACGAAAAATGAAACTACCCCAAAAAAGATAGATAACATTCCCAGAAGAAAAATCATGGCTCGCTTTTTACGTCTTTGGAGTGCCTCAGGAGAAACCTCTTCTGTATAGATTATGGGGATACCTTCTTTGGTTCTATCTACCGAGATCTTTGGACGATATCCTAGCTTTTCTTCGAGAAAATCTGCTATCGTGGTTTCTTCTGCTTCTTCAATCAACATGTTGACGAGAAGCTTCTGATCTGGTCGTGGTATCTTTTCATTTACGACTGCATCGATGATGGCTTTTCTCAGAGGTTCACTATAAGAAAGTAAATTCTGCCTTAATTTAGCCAGTTCTTCTTCTGAATAATCTGTTCCAATCCCCGTTTGAAGTAAAGACTGCTTTTCCATTTCTTTCAAGTCATCAAGGTTCACATCAATATTCCCGAGATCATCCAATGGTTGAAAATCAGAAGGTGTAGTATCCTCCAGCTTAGGAGTTTCATCAAGGTTAACTAAAGATAAATCATCCATCTGAGGAACGTCAAAAGACATATCAGGTGGTGATAATGATTCATCTTGTAATTGTGGTTCAATATCTGGTAGCTCTATATCTGTATCCACTTTCAAATCCAAATCTTCGGGAAAAGACAGGGGTTCTTCTGGTGTAGTAGGAGAAAGTTCATCTAACGATGGTTGAGGAATATCATCAAAAGTTGGAACCTCCAGATCGGCAACATTCGAAGCTGCATCAGAAAGATCTGGTTCAATTAAAGTATCCATTCCATCTTCTTGTGGAAACTCATCTTGCAAAGTGGGAATAGCTTGATCTTCTAATTCTTGAGTAGGAACATCAAGACTTTCTGTTTGTAGAGTTTCTTGTTCTTTTTCTTGCTCTTGGATTTCTAAACTTTCTGAAGCTTCGTCTAATTTTAGAGATTCCAATTCACTCAATAAAGACAATTCATCAGTTTCTTTTTCTTCAGTTGGTATTTGAGTTTCTTCAAGATAAAGGTCACTTACAAAATCTTCTGTGGGAGTTGTTTCTTTTTTTTCTTGTGGTTGTGGTTCATCTGTGGGAAAATGAAAATACTTTTTATATTTCTCGAAGTCTTCTGGGAGAAGCCTTGGTTTGATATCCTGATAAAGAACTCGATTGAAGGGAAAGAAAAAGTCTGGATTGTATTCATCAAGCCCTTCTAAAAATTTCTGGATTTGTTCTTGTTTGTTTTCGATTGCCATAGGAAAACTTTTAAGATAACTGATAGTTCTATCGACATTAAAAAATAAGTCAATAAGAATTCTATGAATTATCAAATAGTAATTCTTTTTTTATTTTCATTTGGAATGTTGCAAAGCCATGAGTTTTTTTACCAATTCCCTCTTGAAGAAGAACCCCAGAAAATCCCAGTCTTTACAAAATCGGAACTCGAGAACCTAAAAACTTCTTCTTCTCCTATTTACATTCATTATTTTGATTGGAAGGATTATGCTACTTCTAAAAAAATCCTTAAAAAAGGGATTCTTTTTACTTATCGAAATTTAGGGGCAAAAAATGTTTTTATTGCTGGAAACTTTACGAATTACAAAAAAATCCCGATGGAACGAAATCCTTTTGGAGTCTTTTATTTTGTTCAACCTGTCATAAAAATCCAAAATCAAGCTCTGAAAGATTACTATTATTCGTTCTATGTGGATGGGATCTGGGTGTTGGATCCTACCAATTCCGAAAAACGCTTACTTCATTCTCAAGAATATTCTTTTTTTCAATTTGAAGATCCTGAAATCGATTACTTAGAAACATTTAAAGTTCTCAAGAAAGAAATCACATCAAACAATCTTGAGTTTTACTTAGTTGAATTTTGCATTCACGAAAATCATCTAAAACGAGCTCTCAATAAAAACGAAATTCAAAGTGTTCACGTGATTGGGGATTTTAACTACTGGAATTTAACCTCAAAAATGATCAAAGATAAAAAGGGATTTTATCGATATCAAACCTATCTTCCCAAAGGAACTTATCATTATCAATTTGTGGTTGACGGAGAATGGATTTTAGATCCATTAAATCCCAAAACAAAATACTCAACAAATTTTAGAAAAGTTCTCAGCGAAGTCCAAATCCCATGAACAATACAAAGAACATTACAAATCAAGAAGTACATCCTAAAACCCTGGAACGAAAGATAAGACGAAAGATAGGGAAAGCTTTATCAACCTATCCCATGATTCAAAATGGAGATAAAATCTTAGTCGCAGTTAGTGGTGGTAAAGATAGTTTGACTTTGCTATATTTTTTAAAAGAGTTCCAGCAAAAAGCTCCTTTGAATTTTTCTTTCGTTGCCTTTCATTTACTTCAAGGTCAGCCAGGAGAGGATCCAGAACCTCTACAAAAACTTTTTGAAAAATGGAATGTTCCTTATCGAATTGCATACCAAAATACGTATCAAATTGTGAAAGAAAAGATTCCACCCCACAAAACTTATTGTTCCTTGTGTAGTCGATTACGAAGAGGGATCTTGACACGCTATGCTCTTGAGCTTGGCTGTAATTCCATTGCTTTGGGGCACCACAAAGACGATGTCATAGAAACTTTACTTTTGAATCTTTTTTTCGAAAGTAAGTTCTTTTCCATGAGACCTGTTTACAAAACCAAAAAAGAAGGTATCAAAATCATTAGACCTTTGTTTTTTGTGGATGAAGAATCAATCAAGCAGTTTGCAAAACAAAAGAACTTTCCCATCCTTCCTTGTAATCTATGTAATTCTTTGCCAAATAGTAAGCGTTTGAAAATGAAGAAACTACTTAGTGATTTAAGCAAAGATCATCCTATAGTTAAACACTCGCTTTTTCATTCTTTTGTGAAAAGCTTGTGATTATTTTAGTTCTTCTTTTGTAATCATGGGCACAAAACGAACGGGGATGAGTCGGTTTTCAATCAATGTTTGATTTTTTTTATAAAATTTATATAAATACTGAATTTCTTTTCTTCCACCAATGGGTGCTACCATTATGCCATTTTCTTTGAGCTGTTCTACCAATTTGGGTGGAACTCTTTCTGGAGCAGCTGTTATCATGATTTTATCAAAGGGGGCTTTCTCAGAATAACCTTGATAGCCATCTCCACAAATCACAAACACATTAGTAAAATTCAATTTCTTTAGGGTCAGTTTTGATCTTTGGCAAAGTTCATCGACAATTTCAATTGTATAGACTTCTTTTGCTAACTTCCCCAGGATTGCTGCTTGATAACCACTTCCCGTCCCAATTTCCAATACTCTATCAGTGGATTGGACCTCCAAGAGTTCCGTCATCAGAGCTACAATATAAGGCTGAGATATGGTCTGCCCATAACCAATAGGAAGAGGTGTATCCTCATAGGCAAAGGAGCGATAGGGTTCAGGAACAAACTCATGTCTTGGGATTTCTTTCATTACTTGGAGAACTTTTTCATCCTTGATGCCGTAATCTCGCAATACCGAAATCATCTTTTGATGCTGTTTTTCCCATCCGTTAAAGCAAAACGAACCCAAAATAAAGACAAATATTACGGATCTTCTCATGCAATAAGCTTAATTCGAAATACCCTTGATTTCAACACAAAATTCCTTTTTGAGAAAAACTTTTTTCCGATATGCGATCTATGAAAATCGAGAAACCCCTTCATGACTATTTCCCCTTATTGAAGGAGAGTTCCAACGAAAATCAAGGGAAGGTAGCAAGCGGAAAAATATATCCTTATCGAGAGGAAAGTTTCTATCAGAATTTGCCCCCTAAAAAGAAAGCCCTTTATGAAACTGCTTTAGAATTCCAAAGTTTATTCGTAAAGATCATGCTAAACAGCATGCGAAAAACCCTAAACCCCCAAAATGATCTCTTGTATGGAGGAAGGGTTCAAGAAATCTTCGAGGATCTTCTTTTCGATGAGTATGCAAAAATTTATTCAAAAAACACTCCACTAACCATAGCTAAAGAAATCTATCATCAATACGAAAAATTTGTCGAAGAAGATGGCATCTCATCCCTCAAGCAAGAATTAGAAAAGCAAAAGGACCTTCAAAAACACCTCGATAAATTACAACCAGAAAAAGATTTTCTTTTTGAATGGAAAAAATGAAATATCACTCACCAAATTATGAAGCTCTCTCGTAGGAGTCGATTTCAGTGGGGTTCGGTAGTGGTGCTTTTGGTCTTTGCTATGGGGCTTTCTTCTTTGACGATGGCTTTGAAATTCTGGAATGACCTCCAGCAAGAATATGCCACTACGAAAAATTTCACTGAAGGATATCGTGCATATCTTTTAGCGGTTTCGGGACTTCAAGCAGGACTTTCAGCTCTTCAAACAGTCCCGGAGGAATTTTTGTTCCAAACGGGATTGGCATTGAATCCACCCAATATAGAAGTCGAAGACTGCAAACCCAAGTGTTTTGTTCGATATAGCATCCAACCCGAAGACGGAAAAATCAACTTGAATTTCTTAGTAAGAAAAGTCGATGATCTCCCCAACGATACGTATCGAAATATTTTGATTCGGTTGTTTACCTCATTTCGTATACCGATTGATACCATTGACGCCATCATTGACTGGATTGATCAAAACGAAATCACAGAAGGAAAAGGAGCGGAAAGAAGCTACTACGAACTTCTGAAACCACCGAAGGAAATCAAAAATGATTTTCTCTATACATTACCTGAGGTACTTTTAGTAAAAGACTTTTTGCCTGAGTATTTATTTACTTCTCGAGCTCCTGAGGGTTGGGAAGAAGAACAAAAGGAATTAGCATTTCTCACTGAGGACGAAAAAACCCTTTTAACGATTGATGATTGGATTTTAGAAAACAACATCACTGCGTATGTGTATTCGGATTCGGATACAGGAAAAATCAATATCAATGCAGCAAGGTATCATGTTTTGATGAGCCTTTCGGATTCTATGACACGTCAGGCAGTGTTAGAAATTTTTAAACTCCGCAATCAAGAAGGAGGATACATCAAGGATCTCAAAAAACTCCAAAACCTACCCTCATTGCAAGTAAAAACAACTTTAGGAGTCACCCTTTATGAAGAACTCGTAGGAAAAGGAGGTCAATACACAGGATTACTCAAGACCGAAGGAGAAATCTACCGCATCACAGGAATAGGAACAATCCTTCCCAAGAGTTTGGATCCTAACCATGCCACCATTCGTAAGGTTTGGATCCTATTTGACAAGAAGCAAAAAAAGATAATCTACTACCAAGAAGACTAATCAAAACACAAACAAAATAGCAAGGTCATTCAAGTTCGTTCCCGTATAGCCAACTTTGATCAAAGAATCACTCAACAATAAGGCATGATAAGAATCATTCTCTTGCAAAAATGCTTCTGGTAGTTTTGACTTTTGGGTTTTTCCGTAGATGGTTGAATATGTGTTTGGATCGACAATTGCTCCTGCTGCATCTGTAGGTCCATCAACCCCATCAGTTCCCATAGAAACAAAACCCCACTCATAACCCATGGGGAGCTGAGTTTTGATATGTTCAAAAAAAATGGCAATGCGTAATGC
Organism: Leptospiraceae bacterium; assembly: GCA_025059995.1. Classification (NCBI taxonomy): domain Bacteria; kingdom Pseudomonadati; phylum Spirochaetota; class Leptospiria; order Leptospirales; family Leptospiraceae; species Leptospiraceae bacterium. Next base: position 13,579 of record JANXCF010000007.1, on the reverse strand, counting down.
CAATTCTTGGTTTCTTCCTCCTTTTCCTTTTCCGGTGACCTTCAGAGTTGGTTCTCCTCCCCAGAGATGAGCCGTTTGGTGTCTGGGTTCTTTTAGTAAAGCTTGAATACTTTTTTGGATTTCCTTTTCGTATTCCTCAAGCGTTGATTGGATTTGGGTTCTCTTGATGAATGCTGAGAAGCCATGGGACTCTAATATTTCTTTGGCTTTGATACAGGCAATTTCGTTATTTCCCACAAGAAACGTTTTTTTCAGGGAAGTTCTCTTTTTTTCGGGAAAGCTCAGTTTGCTAAGATCGAAACTCGTCTTGACTTGGTATTTTTCCATGAGTTCTTGGACGGTTCGAAAAGGAATTTCTTCTGGATACAACAAACCAGAAGAAACATGTTTTTCTGTATTGATCCCTACTACATCGTTCAAAAGAAATTGATACACAACTCTGGGATAAAGAAGTTCTGCAACTCCACCACCCTTCAAATAAGAAAATTTTTTTCTGATGGTATTGATTTCTTGGATACTTGCGCCTGATTTTAAAAGGCTATTTGTGAGTTCCTGAAGTTCGGTTAATCCCATACCTTCTATAGGTTTTTCTACCAATGCGGAAGCTCCACCTGAAAGAAGAAAAACAATCACAACATCATGGGGTAAACTATGAGCAATTTCCCATAGTCTTTCTCCTGCATAAAGGCTATTATGATCAGGATAAGGATGGGAAGACTCAATGATTTCGAAATTTGCAATTTCACTGGTTTTTGTTCGATAAGGTGTCACCACACATCCCCCCAAAAGACCATCAAAATCATTTTCTTGTAAATACTCAAAAAAGGCTTTTGCCATAGAGAAACCAGCCTTCCCCAAAGAAATCACATAAATTTTGGATTTTTCTATCAGCTGGATAAATTTATTTTCCTTGAGATTGTTTTTCAAAAGCTTTTCTGCTCGAATCTCTGTGTATATTTCTTGAATGATCTTTTGAATAATGGATTTGTGGTTCATAGATTCATCAAGTTTGATTTTTATCAAAAATACAAATAAAAAACAAGAATATAAAAAATTTATGGATATTGACAATAAGTAGTCATCAAAATCTCACAAGAAAAAAAGTTCTTATCAATAACAAAACCTCATTCGAAATAAATTTAAGATATCTGCAATCCGACGATCAAAGGTAAGTTCTATGACCATTAGTGGAGTTTCTCTAAAAAAAGAAAATATTTTAAACATCATAAAAACCTATGAGTATGAATTTCTACAAAACTGGGATTTGTGCAAAAATCAATTGCGAAAACTCATTCCTGAGCCTTTTTTTAGTCACTTCATTGAACCAATATATGCATTCATTGACAAAGAGCAAAATATCATACTTTTTACCGAAAATGAAAAACTCCAAAAACATATCGAAATACGGTATAGCGAAATCCTAAAAGAAATCATAAGTGATTTTTATAAAGAAAATTTAAAAATCAAAAACATTCTGTTTTATCAACAAAAACGAGACTATCCAACACAAACCCTAAAACACAAATTAAAATACGCCATCTCCAGTGATATCCATCAAAACCAAAATGAGAAAAACACAAACAACATATGGGATTTAGATATTTTTTATCCAGCCAAAGAAAACTATGAAGAACTAACGAAATTAATCCAAGTTGATAAATTTTTTCGACCCATTTATATCTACGGGAAATCTGGTTCAGGGAAAACTTCTTTAGCAAAAACATGGAAAAAAATACACCAAAACAAGGTTTTTTATATCACAATTCCTAACTTCATCAATGAATTTGTTTTATCCATAAAAAGAAAAAATACCATCACGTGGATAGAAAAAATCAAAACCCATAGTATCTTGATATTCGATGATTTTCAATTTCTTCGTCCCTCCGCCATCAAATGCCAAGAAGAAATCCGAAATCTTATTGATTATTCTTACGAAAAAAATCAGGTTTTGGTAATCTTATCCGACCGAGATATTCCCTATCTGAAGTTAGAGAAGGACCTTTATTCTCGCTTGTTGATGTTCCATAAAATTCAGCTCCATTATCCTGATTATGAAACCAAAATCACTCTTATCAAACATTATTTAAATAAATATCAGATTATCCTGCCGCAAAACGTGATTGAACACATTGCCATAAAGCTCATGGGAGATGTGCGTTATTTACAGTCATCAATAGAAAAATTAGCTTTCTCTTCCTCAGAGCCATCAAAACTAAGAACTTCTGAAATTGATTTGATCCTTCAACCCTATTATGATCAAAGCTTAAATGTTCCTATAGAAGTGATTGCTGAGGTGGTTTGTAATCATTACAACATATCCATAGAGAAAATTTTATCCAACCAAAAGCAAAAAAACGTTTCTTTGATACGACACATGATTGCCTATATTGCCGTCAAGTTAGGAAATTACACTCTAAGCTACACAGCAAAATTTCTCAGAAAAAGGGATCATACCAGTGTTCTTTATGCCATCAAAAAGATCGAGGATTTGATTGCAAAGGACCTCTTTTGGAAAAAAGAGATTGAAGAACTCAAAGAAAAAATCTATCTTTCTTACAGAGAACATCAATAAAATCTCGAATTTGACGATATTTTAAACCACAAGGACGTTTTATGAAAAGGATTTATGTTTTAGTGAGCCTTTTGTTTTTTCTTTGGCTTGGAGCTATAAATGCGAATGAAGATTATTTTTCCAGAGCTCAGTTCATAGAAAAACACAATGTATATCTTTATCAGGATCCAGTATATGAAATCGTTTGGTATGCTAACAAAATTAAAAAAGCCGAGGGAAAACTCAAAAATCAAAAAAGACAAGGAAATTGGAAGTTTTGGTATGAAAATGGAAACCTAAAAGCAGAAGGAACCTACGAAGATGGCAGAATGGAAGGGTATTGGAAATTTTATTATCCCAATCAATCCTTGCACTCAGAAGGTAATTACAAAAACAATCGAAAAGAAGGAGAATGGAAATTTTACTACGAAAATGGAAAAATAAAATCCATTGGAAATTTCGTTAATGGTATTAGAAATGGTGAGTGGAAAGAGTATTACGAAAATGGACAGTTGTTTTTTCAAGGAAATTATAAAGAGGGTTTAGCTAATGGATATTGGGTTTATTTTTTTCCGAATGGTGGTTTTTTCCAATCAGGAAATTTTGAGAATGATGCTCGAGTAGGTGTTTGGAAAATTTGTATTCATCCTGGAGGTCCATGCGGTGAAGAAAAAATTGACAACAAAAGCCCACCTCCTCCCTCTGGATTACCCAAAATTGATACCCCTAAAGAATATTCAACGGACATAAAAGATCCCATGAAAATCCTTCAGTCTTTTGAATAATTTTTGAGTAAATTTCATTTATAGGCTGATTTAAAACTCGAAAAATTGAAAATAAAAAATTTTTCTATTACAATGAAACTTTTTTATTGAATGTGAATCATATATATTTAAAATATGTTAAGTGTTAGAAAAAATTGAGTTGTCGATTTTGAAATTATAATTGTTATTTATTTAGAATAATTCTAAAAATATAAAAGAAAAAAGGAGATATGAATGAAAAAGAAAACACCCAAAAACAAAGATCAACCCAAAAAACCAAAGTTAGATAAAAAAGTGCAATCTTATAAAGAACCCTTTGATGAAATTGAATTTTTACCTGAACAAGAGCTTCCTGAAGAGGAGCTAAAAATCTTAGAAGAAGAGTTTATTCATTCCATTGAATTAGATGATTTTGAATCAAAAAATCAGCGTAGTAAACATACAAGCACTAGTGATTCCATCTTGAATTGGTATTTAAATGAAATTCACAAAATCCCCATGCTAACCCGAGAAGAAGAATATGAAACTGCCCTCAAATCCATGCAGGGAGATAAAGAAGCAAGAAATAAATTAGTCCGTGCCAATCTTCGCTTTGTTGTGACCATTGCTAAAAAATACCAATCCTTTGGTTTGAGCTTGATGGATTTAATTAACGAAGGAAATGTGGGTTTAATCCGTGCTGCTGAGCGTTTCAATCCCGAACGAGGTTATCACTTCATTTCCTACGCAGTGTGGTGGATACGTCAATCCATTAAGTACGCAATTCAACAAAAATCTCAGCTCATACGACTTCCTTTGAACAAAATTGCTGAATTAAGGAAGCTAAACGAATTAGACAACGGATTTGAAACTCAAGAAGAAATGAATGCAAAGAAAAACTTAATGGAGTTATCAGAAAAAAAATTCCAAGAAATCAATCATATAATGCTTCTTAGCAAAGAACATCTTAGTTTAGATGCTCCATTGGTGGACTCAGACGATTTCTCTTTGGTAGATGGAGTTCATGACCAAAAAGTCGAATCACCATCAAACCAGATTGAATTCCAACAACTCAGAGAAGAGCTACTAAAAAGTCTCGATCAGCTAACAGAAAGAGAAAGAAAAATCATCATGCTTAGGTTTGGACTCGATGGCGGACCTGTGTATTCCCTCCAAAAAATAGGAAAGATGATTGGACTTTCAAAAGAAAGGGTTCGTCAAATCGAAAAGAAAGCCTTAAGAAAAATACGAACAGGCAAAAACGCCAAAGAACTCAGCTCATTTCTATAGATTGTGAAGTTTTTTATTTTATTTCTCTCTTTGAGTTTGAATCTTTTTCTTGTTTCTTTTCTATTCAAAAAAGAAGAAATCTACATTCCCCCAATTCAATTTTCGCTAAAAAACTTTAACGAACAGAAAGATTTTCAATGGCTTCATAAAAAAGAGTTTTTTTATCAACAAAAAGCATATCCATTACCTTCGGAATTTTTGTATGCGTTTTCAATTTTGCCGAATGGATTTGTTCGCTTTCAGAAAGTAGGAAGTAGTATTGAATATTTTATTTCCCCTGAGCAGCTCCTCTGGAAGAAAGAGCGATTTTCTTATCCCTACTTTGAGCCCTATGGTAGATGGATATTCCTGATTAATTCTGATAGAACGGCTTTTGAAGTTCTCGATTTGAACGGAAATTCGTTGGTTCAAGTGAACGGTTCTTTTTTAGTGGATATAAAATGCCATACAGAAGATGATATATGTTTTTTTCTTTTTAGTGATGGGAAATTGGTTTCTTTTTATAAGAACCAGTCCTTTGAGTTTTTTTTGCAAAAACCAAATTCGTTTTTTAAAAGCCTATCTTTAAGAGATCAAGAGTTGGCAGTTCATTATTATAGTCAGAACCAAGATGTTTTTGAAATTTTTGATATTCGACATCAAGATACCTTGACGTTAAAATCAAAAAATACGATCCAAAGTCCGATTGTTTTTCCCTTTACCCTTCCGTTTGTTTTTTACGAAGATAATATAATGTTTCCCAATGGAGAAAACACAATCCTTATTCAAAAAGCTCAGGTATATGAAATCACCTCACAAACCAAAACCAATGAAGAAGTTTCTAAAAATCTAATCAGAACGCAGAAGGATTTAAAACTTCATACTAACTTTCTTGGTGATTCTCTTTCCTACGGAAATCTTTTCTTTGTTGTAAAACCTCAGAATCTTGAAGTTTACTCCCTCGAAGGAGAACAAATCTTTTCTTTGTTTTTTGAGAAAAATTATGAACCTATGTTGTTTTTATATCATCATAAAGTGTTTGTTTTTTTGGATCGGGAATATTTGGAGTTGAACTTTCTTTGATTTTATACATAGATATGGTTTTGTTTCGAAATTCACTTTCCAAATCCAAAATCCCTAAAACCTCGGTTTCTTGATTTTCTTTAATATTAAAAATCAAATGATCTAAGTTTTCTCGAGCAATGAAGATTCCCCTTCCACGTTCATCATGAATAGACATAGGAAGTCCATGTAAATCATAGGTGATATTTCTTTCCAATCGACGTAGCACTTCTTGAAAATTCAACTTACCACTAAAGTCGTTGACGCCCAAAAGCAGCCTTTTTTCGAATATGCCAAACTGAATTTTAATGGGTAGCTGAAATTGTTTTGAACCATAGTCTCTGGCATTGAGTGTTAACTCTTCCAAAATCAAACGGATACTTTTAGGGGCTTGATGTTTTGATAATAAAAGAAAAATCATTTCGCAGGCTTTATCTCGTTCTTCTTCGGTATGAACGTGGATGTGATACACGGTTCGATCTTCTAAATTGGCGTTTCTCTCTTTTGCTATACGATAAAGTTCTACAAGCTTGATCTTTTTTTGCTGTAAGGGCTCAAAATACTTATCGAAACCAAAAATATCGTTACTTAGTAATTTATAAATCATTGTCTTGATAAACCCTAGGTCCAAAAAACTGGATTTAGGAATAATATTCCAAATTTTGTATTCCCGTGCATATTTGATGTAATCGTTGATATTATAGGCAGTAATTAATGAGTATTTTGTAAAGGGGTAGAGTTCTTGGATTTTTCGAATTAGGGTTATACCATCCATATCTGGCATGCGAATATCAGAAATCACAATATCGATGTGTTGGGATTCTAAAATCTTCAAAGCATCAAAACCATTCGATGCTGTAAGAACTTGATAATCTGATTTCAAATAATCATGAATAGCTACTCGAATTGATTCAATATCATCGACGATCAAAACTTTATAAAACTTCATTACTTATTAAGAAGGGGTAAGGAAATATAAAAGGTGGTTTTTCCATCGTGAGAGCGAATTTTGATTTTGCCATTGTGTTCTTTAACAATACTAAAACAAATAGACAAACCCAATCCCGTGCCTTTGGAAGTCGTTTTCGTCGTAGCAAAGGGAATAAAAACTTTCTTTAGAATTTCTTTGGGGATTCCGCCGGCTTCATCATAAACCATCACGAGGACCTTGTCAGGATAAAGTTTGAATTGTATTTTTATCACTCCTTCTCTGTAGTCATAGGCTTGAAGGGAATTCCGAAAGAGATTGAAAAACATTCTTTCGAGTTTATCTGCATTGCCTAAAACAAACAGAGACTCCATTTCTTGGATTTCCCACCGGATTTTGTTTGCCAAAACCGGATATATCCTTATGGTATTATCTTTTGCTCGATGAATGACTTTAATCAAATCAACAGGGTGTTTTTCTTTCAGTCCAGGACGTGATAAACTCAAGATGTCTGATACAATCGAACTGGCTTTTAGCAGATCCTTTTGGATTAGCTTAAGTCGGTATAATACCTCTTGTTGTTTTTCTGTTTGATTTTCGAAATAATGAGGAATGTTGGAGATGAGATTTTGTAAATTTAACGAAATTCCTGTCAAGGGGTTGTTGAGTTCATGAGCAATGCCAGAAATCATGGTCCCTAAAGAGGCTAAATTTTCAATACGAATCATTTCTTCTTGTTTTTCCACTTCTTTTGTGATATCTTCGATGATTTCAATCATTCTTAATCTTCCATAGGAAACCAAAATAAAAGTAATTTTGTAGATGGTTTCTTTTTCCTCTTTCTTGGAAATGATCTTTTCTATTCGATGATATTGTTTTTGATCAAATGAGATTCCATTCCATTCATTCATCAAAGGACAAAAAGGACAAATTTCGTTTCTTTTGTGAATTTTTGCATAACATAATTCATTGAGAATAGAACGATAATCGTTTTCTTTTAAGAATTTTAATGCTGTTTCATTCAAGCGAAGGATTCGAAACAATTGGTTGATGGCAAAAATAGCAATGGGAAGTGAGTCAAAAATGATTTCAATTTCTTTGAATTTGGACTCTATCGTTTTTGCGTATTCCATGGTGTTTGAAATCGTGCTATTTTTTCCCCATATTTTACTTTAATACCTTCGATGGCAGTTTCAAGAAATTCTACTGTGTTTTTTTCGAAAATCAAAATCACGGTCGAACCCATTTCAAACCTTGCTATCTCTTGTCCTTTTTTGAAAAGGATTTTGTAGGGATAACGAACGGCTTTCTTTCTTCGTATCCATGCATTGGTTCTGATGGAGTCATAAAGAATTCGGATTCGTCCAACATTGGTAGCTCCTACTTTCACCATCGCAATCCTGCCGAAACGAGTTCTCAAAAAGGTTGTTAGGCGTTCGTTTTTTGGAAATAATCCGTGCATTCCTTCCACTGCTGGTTCATTCACTGGGAATAGATTTCCGGGAGAGTAAGTATATCCTTCCACGATGCAATCATAAGGGGCATGTATGCGATGATAATCTTGAGGACTCAAATATAAAACAATGTACCTTCCTCCTTCAAAAACAGGTAGATAATCCGGATCAACCAAGAGATCTTTTAAAGTATAATAAACATCTTTTGCTTGGATGAGAAATCCTTCATTGATAGTTCCCCTTCTTATGATAGTTGCATCCACGGGAGAGACAAGGATTTTTTTTCTTCTGTCGATGGGACGGACTTCTTCTTTGAGCTCCCGAATGAAAAACTCATTGAGATTTCGGAACTCTTTGAGGTCCTTTTTGATTTCTGATAGGTTGATTTTGTAGATTTTCGTAAATACCAAAATAATCCACTTCATCAAGGGTTGAGGGAAACGAATCAGGCTAAAATAACCAAAAATTTTGGAAATTAAATTCGAAGGTAGAATGGCAAACAACAAAACGAACAAGTCTCGAGAGAAATCCACTCCACCCTCGTAAGAGGCTTCGTATTTTTGTAACTCGAACTTTCCGAGGATGTGATAAATCAATGCAAAGATGATAGAAAAAATCCCCACAATCCCAGAAAGAAAGAGAAAAAGCAGATAAAAGACGTACATCACTTTCTCGTTCTCCCAATAGAAAAAAAAGATGAAATAAAGAAAAATCAGAATCACTACAACGGGATAGAAATTAGGTAAGTGAAAGCGAAACAATACCTGCCGAAGGATTAGATTTCCAGAGAAAAACCAAGTCAAAAACGACGAAAAAACCAAAGAAAAAAACATCGCCCAAATCACAACATCAAGATAAGGCTCAGAAGAAAAACCCAAGATAAAGCTAGAAATCAAACTTGTGTGAAGAAAAAAAATCAGCTGCGGCAAATCACTAAAAGAAGAAAAAGGGATAGAAGAATTTTTGAGGATTTCGTAAATCACGGGGGAAAACAAAATCAGAGCCAAAGACTGCAAGATGGGATACAGAAGTGTAGCTATGCCTTGCTTAGCGGAATAATTCGTGCGCACGAAACCAGAGAAGATGTTGAGCTTGTAGCTGGGGACTTCAGCAAAAAGAAAATACAGGATGGTGGCACTGATGGTTTGGTCGAAGTTTTCTTTATGGAACAACTTTGAAAAATCCTTGAGAGCAGAAGCAAAAAAAGAAAAAAACTCTGGTATTATGAGCAAACTCAGTATGACAACAAGTAGTAAAACATATGCTTGGATTTTTGCATAGACCCCAATCCTTCGAATGCCCCCATTAAAAATCAAAATCAAGAAAATCAAAAATAAGATCATGATGCTTGAGGACTCCATCTTCCAGTCTATTCTTTGATAAAAGGTTTGATTGATAACCTCAACAAAAGATAAATTCCAAATCCCATAGAAGATACTCAAAACTCCAAAAAATAATCCATAAAGAATGCCAAACCACCGAATTCTGGAATACTTATCTATTCCCAAAATTAGACCTGTTTCTAAGTTTCCAGACTCGTTTCGGTATCGGAACTTAAAGCTCATGGCAGAAAGAACAAACTCAAGCGAGGTCTGAAGAAAATGGAAAATCATGAGTAAAATTACGATCGGGGGCTCAGAGATTACCAGGGCAACGGAAAGTCCCACCACCTGCCCAGGAAAAAAAGAACCCACTATGCCTGCGAAAAACGCACGCCCCGGTGTGATTTTACCTCTTGATCCTTTCCAATCCAACACCCCCGAAATAATTTTGATGGACAAAAGAAAATAACGAAGGATCAAAAAACGGTAGTAAAAAAGCAAAAACAAGCTCGCCAAAAGAAACATCAAAAAATAAGGATAAATGATGCCGTTGACAAGTTTCAAAGAAAACATATCTTACTGCAAGAAAACTAGTAATTCCTATTCAGTAAATGAATTTCTTTTCGATGAAGAAAAGTTGATTTCTTTGTAATTCAACATGAGGAAATTAGTAGTTCTTATATTGTTGTTCGAATTTTGTATGGTCAATAGCAATCCCAAAGAGCATCAAGCGAAAAAGATGGAAATCAAGAGATTGAAGATTTATCATCAGGAACACCACACTCAAAATGGCTTTCGTAATCCCTATCCTTCGATTGAAAGAGATCCTGTAAAAAGCTTTTTTTGGGTTTTTAGTAAAATCCTATCAGGCGATGAAAAAGAAAAAATCTTTCCTGCTGATTTCGTGAAACTCTCAAAAGAAGAAATCCAACAAGAGATGGATTCCTATCGTTTTTACTGGATTGGGCATTCGACAGTGTTGATTGTGTCTCCGAAGTACTATTTTATCACTGATCCTCATTTTAGTGAGAGGGCAAGTCCTGTTTCGTTTGCTGGTCCGAAGAGGCAAAGACCTCCCGCCATTTCTCTTGAGGACATACCCAAGATTGATTTTGTTTTGATCTCCCATAATCACTACGATCATTTAGATGAAAAAACAGTAAGAGAAATTGATAAAAAATTTAAACCACTATTTTTTGTGCCACTAAGGGTAGGAAATCATTTAAATGAATGGGGGATTTCGAACTATGTTGAGTTGGACTGGTGGGAGTACGTGGAGCTCGATGGCATACAGGTTTTTTGCACGCCGGCAAGGCATTTTTCAGCTCGATCCCTTTTTGATCGGAACGAAACCCTTTGGGCTGGTTGGTATGTGAAGGATAGGGACCACGATTTTGATTTCTACTTTGCGGGTGATACTGGATATGAAAGATTCTTTCGAGAAATCAGAGAAGAAATCGGGAAACCCAAGGTGGCTTTGATTCCCATTGGGGCTTTTGAACCACGTTGGTTCATGCAAGAAGTTCACTTGGATCCTCAGGAAGCCTTTCGGGCTTTCTTGGACCTGGATGCAGAAATCCTTTTCCCCATCCACTGGGGCACATTCTACTTAGCAGAGGAACCCATGAACTTGCCCCCGAAGTTGTTAAAAGAAACTTACGAAAACTGGAGGCAAGCTCAACCGAACCCAGCCAAAGAAGTGGCATTCCTCAAAATCGGCGAGAAAATCAAGGTTTCTTTCGAAAAAAGGTATGCTCACACGTCAAACTGAGGGCTTGAACCTAAGCGAAAAAAAATCCACCATAAATCACTACACTACAACACCCCCATCACGAATCATCCACGAAAACATACTCTAACAGCCTGTCCAGCCGACTCGCCGTGAGGCTCAGGAAATAGTTATTGGAAACGTGGACTTCGGCGTCGTCCAGCAGGCTTTCACGGAAATCCACTGGTATCCACATTTCCACTCTTTCCCCTCTGCTGCTCATTTCCCATTCGAGAAAGATCCGGATGATGGCGCTGATTGAGTAGCCTGTCATTTCTTTGAGTTCTTTGTATTCCTTCCATAGGTATGGGTCCATGGCTATGGTTCTTCGTATGTAATCCTTTGTTGGTGGTTGATACTCCGTGGTTGATGTTCCTTTGATGTGAACGACTTTTGCTGCTAAAAGAAACACTTTGTACTTATGGAGTAGGTAGCGAAAATACTCAATCATATCGTCTTCTGAATTCTGAACCAAATACCCGTAGAGCTCTGGCTTGATGTTGATGCAAACCATCGTTATGGGTTTGAGGGTGAAGGAAAATTGGTGCTCCATCTCATAGGGTGAGGTCTCAGGAAATGAAACATAGTTTTAACAAAATTCCCTTCCGTTTAAGGTTCGATTTTAGAAAAATGAAAAGAGATTGAAACTTTTTGGCTTTTGAAAAACTCTATTAATAAGTATGAGAGAAAAAACTATTGTTATTTCAACAGATTTAGGCGCCTTAAACACAAGCTTACTGTATGTGTAATCAACAGAAACGAGGTAGAGAAATTCAAGGGTATGTTGTTAAAGTTTGATAAAGACATTTTCCAATTGTCTTTGTGTCTTTGAAGGATCGGTTGATGAAGAGGCATCAGCGAAGAACAAAAAAAAGAATAGACTTGCGAAAAATGGGTATATACGAGCTTGCGAAGCTTTTTGCATTGGTGAGATTTATTCTGTGGAACTTGATGGCGCTCTTGAATTTAAATTTTCCCGCACTTGTGGTTGATTTCGACGAGATTAATAGTTAAAATTTAAGATTATGAGGGCAAAAATATCGATAGAAAACTTCAGAGCATTCGGCGAGAAGGTGGAGATAGACTTCTCAAACTATCCTGTCTATGCCCTTGTTGGCAAGAATGCCTCTGGCAAGTCCACCATCTTGGATGCGGTAAACAAGGCAGTTTATAGAAGACAAGTGCAAAATGAAGAGAAAAAAGAGCCGAATAAGCCTGCGGTCTTAAGCATAGAAACATCCGCAAATAAGTGCTACAAAATAAGAAGTACTAAAGGCATTTACGAACCTCTACCGATCGAACAACAAGCACAGGGCAAAGACATAGACTTCGTAGAGCTCTTGAGAAACTACCCTGACCAGTCTTTGGAAAATGTCTGTAAAAGCGTCTCCGATATACTGGGCAAGAGGGTAGTGGTGATAAAAGGGGACTCCTTTAAAGGGAACTCCTTTGAGGTAGAGCTGAACGGCAGGCGGTTAAATCCTCAGCGGCTCAGCGCTGGCACGCAAGCCATCTTCGCAATAGAAGCTATACTCAACTACCCGCGCATAGGTAATCAGGACCAGGTCATATTCGTCATAGAAGAGCCTGAGGTCTTCCTGCACCTCAACCTGCTCAGGGAGTACATGAACAAGCTCATCAACTTTTTTGAAGAGAACAAAGACCGGTTTAAGCTCCTCTTTAGCACTCATTCCGCCATTCCCCTTTCTATGCTAAAGCCTTCCCAGATTGTCAGAGTCGTAGAGAGCAAGGTCTACACCCACGCCGAGGACTTTGCGGGCTGGTACATGATGACAGACCAGAACAAGGCGGAGCTCTTTTTCGCGGACAGAGCGATTTTGGTAGAGGGCTTTAGCTATAAGCTGGTCTACTCTTCTCTTCTGCGCTCTACGGGCACACGACCCGAAAGGCACAACGTGCTTCTTCTTCACATAGACGGCGTCTATAACCGCGAAAAGATAACCGATATCTGCGAAAGCTTTGGGATAAAGACCTTATTCGTAGGGGATAAGGACCAAGAGATTCACAAACAGAGAGGAGGCAAAAATCTAGAGCTCTCCTTTGAGGTTCTTCTTCAATACGGCGAGCTTGAAGACGCCATACCTCTCGTGGATTGGGCAAAAGCGTTGGAAGAGGACTTTTTAGACTTCCTCTTTTTCAATCTTAATCTTATAAAGCCTGAGGGAGGTCAAGACTACGAGCGGGCTTGTAAGGCTTTAGGAAAGAACAAGATTAACTACGCAATAAAACTAGCTCAGCTCTACGGTTCAGAGCCGGTAGACAGCCAGCACCCTTTTTACCAGCTTACGCTCTCTATGAAGAGCTTCGTAGAGAGAGGCGAATTTACGCAGGTAAACTTCCCTCGAAAACCTACGCTGGAGGAGGAGCTAAAAGACTATCGGTTCTTCTTCGTGCAGAAGGACCTGCGGGGAGACCTGCGGAAGGAAGACCTGTGTAATCCAGAAGAGAAAACGGTAGGTGC